>ONVT01000095.1 GCA_900321365.1 uncultured Eubacteriales bacterium
CGAAGTATATTCTGTCAACAACCATAGATTTCCTCTCCCTCCCGCGCGCTGCTTTCGCGCGAGGATGCACACGGATTCGCAAAGGAATTATGACGCCTTACGGCGTCGCGAATCCGGCGCAGGAAACGCAAAAACGCAAGCGTTTTTTGCGTTTCCTATATATTATATCTGATCGGAAACCATGCTTCTACCCGTATCATACAAAAAACCTGCGATCCGCCTCATCAGAATTGCAAGTCACACCTCGCCGCGGAGTGGCAGGGGTGTGACCTGCAAACAGAATCCGGGTGAGGAAAGGAGAGGCCGTGAAGGCCTCTCCCGTTTTTCCCCCTCTGCTTCTGGTTCAGTCGTCAATCTCTGATCCGTTCGCGATTGCCGCGCACCATTCTGACATGATGGCGGCGGGTATATCGTCTTCATCCGCATCCTTCGGATTCGCCTGATAGAAGGTCTCGTACTCTTCATCTCCGATCATCCTGACTTCACGGATCAGGTTCCCGGCCTCCGGATCCTTGAAGAAATCGAATCTCACTTCCTCACCATCGTCATCAAAAGCCAGGACATAATACTCACCATCCGGCGCTTCCACATCTGACAGATATTCATAGGTGAAATCCTCTGCGAGTTCCTCGATGTAGTCATCCTCGTCCAGCACTGCCGGATCCAGTGCATCCGGACCGTAGTCAAGACACCTGAGCTCATATTTTGTCCCCGGCTGGTACGCGGCCTGCGCCAGATGCATATCCAGGTCCGTGTTGGTGTAGAATTCCAGCTCCAGTTCCGGATTATTCGCAAGGATCTCCTGGCGGACCTCCTGTCCTGCCCACTGGTTGATCAATGTCCACGAATCCATGGCCTCTTCCATCTCTTCATCAGACTCCCTGATCAGGCGCACATCCGTCGGATGGTTGTACAGATAATAAATGTCATCATCCTCGGCAAACACTTCCATGCCGTCCATTCCGCCGCAGCGCAGCTCCTTCACCTCATTCTCCGGCATCGTGCTGACAGAGAAGATCCATCCGGCTCCGTCATAATCATCTCCCATGGCCGCAGCCGCATCGACAGATGCCGTTTCATACACGCTTACCAGTTCGCCGTCCTTCAGACCTTCCGTTCTGACTGTAACCAGCCCGCTGATCTCATCCGGGATCTCAAATTTAACTCCCTGCTCATCGACTCCATCCGCAAATACGCCTGATGCCCCGAGCACTGTAACTGCTGCCGCAAGCATCATCCCTGTCATCATCTTCTTCATAATTTCTGATTTCCTCCTTGATTCTTTTTCTGCGAAGGTACCGGGGTTTTCCGTCCACCGCAGTGTCTTTTTCCTGTCACCAGAGTATACGTCAATAACCTCGTTAGGGACAGGCTCTTAAGAAGGTCTTAACAAATGAATACCTGTTCTGGTATGGCGTCTCCCAAAGCCGGGAGCTCTCACGCGATGGTGATGGAAAGAATATTCATCCCCAGAAGACTTTGATACTCGATTATCCCGGCCAGTGCATGCACAAGGCGGATTCCCACGTTTTTAATGGGATCTTCGGGTACAGATATGTCATGCCATTCCTGCCGTAGATCGTAAACAGCTGTCTCGTCAGGCCATATACGGA
The DNA here is from genome assembly GCA_900321365.1 of uncultured Eubacteriales bacterium. Next base: position 1,614 of record ONVT01000095.1, read on the forward strand.
TGAAGCGGTGTCTGGAAAGAAGATTCCGCCGATCAGTGGCGCGCATGCCACAACCAGAACTGTCATCACCGCGGTCAGAAGCATGGCTTTCGTAAAGGCGATGTAAATCAAGGCAGAAAGATCTTCCCGGTTTTCCTCGCCGATAAATACGCTGGAAAGGATCCGCACTACCGCTCCCGTCCCCAGCGCCACGGCAATAATCAGGCCGCAGATCATAAGTCACGAACCACCAGCAGGGCTGGTGGTTCGTGACTTAGTTCCATAGTTTTCTCCTGTTCTTCTTAAGCAGAATCATCTTTGACAGGAACAGCAAAAAGGCGCACACCGCCTATTCACCAAGCAGCATGCTCCGGGAAAAAAAGGTATTCTGTAAAAAAGAGCAGACTGCTTCTGTCTGTATGACTGAGCGCAGGCCGATTCGGTATATTCGCAAACCCTCTGTAAACTCTGTTTTCTCACGACAGTATAGCATACTGCAGGCCTGAAAAGAATTCCCTTTCTTGAATGAACTGCAACATTTTCTCATCCATTTTCTGCTTGCTGTTACCGCCATTAAGCCTCTCACCAGGTGAAAATCCATTTCTCCTGTGATATATTAAGTGTACATGTCTGTACGGGCAAAAAGCATTCATTCGGGAGAAAAAAAGGCTCTCTGTTTCGAGACTTTGGGAGATTCTGGAGGAAAACCATCAGACGCGTTTCAACCAGGAAGGATAAGACGGTATATCAGATCATCAGAAAGGAATAACAA
>ONVT01000325.1 GCA_900321365.1 uncultured Eubacteriales bacterium
AAAGAGCGCGAGACGGGATTCGAACCCGCGACCTTCGCCTTGGCAAGGCGACGCTCCACCCCTGAGCCACTCGCGCTTATCTGTCCGCTTTGTTATCTCTCACGAACAAAACGTATACTACAATACAAAACGGGCTTTGTCAACTGTTTTTTTTGACCATGTGATGATTGGTTAAGGTGTCAGGCCCGCTCAAAACCAAGGATCACCTCGGTGAATCCGGTTCGTTCGTTCAACAGGAATTCCTCTTTTACAGTGTATCCTTCCGTGTTTGCAGAAGCTTCCCTGAGGACGGAAGGAGCATCTGTAAGAACGGTCACAACGGCACTGTCTTTGAGAAGAGATGCTGATTTCTGAAGAAAATGCCCGGTCGATTCTTCCTTGCCTGAGAGCGTGTCAGGAAGATGCGTGATGATCTCATCAAACGGATACTCGTGTGTAAAGTCAAAGAAATCCCTGTTCACATAATGGAACGGCGCATGCCTTGCTTTCTCAATGGCTGAAGAATTCACACGGGCCTTTTCAACCGCCTCTCCGAACAGGTCAACGCCATACACGGGATCGGCCGGAACTGCAAGGCACCGTTCGATGAGAAGCGTTCCGACTCCGCAGAACGGATCAAGGATCTGTGCGCCTTCCTTCAGATACGGAGCAGCAAGCGCAACGGCAAGGGCCGCAACCGGCGCGGACGTACTCTGGGCGGTTGTCTCTTTCCGGTAGGAAAACCGCTCATCCGGAAGGGTGAACAGCTTCAGCATGGGGATCAGGCTATGGTCTCCGCGCTCGATCAGACGCAGCTCGACCTCATAGTCGGATTCGCTGTTAAGAAGCTTCCCCTTCTCCATCACGTCAAGCCTTGACGCGATCCTGCGGATGTATTCCCCTTTCTTCTCATCCGGAAGAGACGGAATCCTGAGCTCGATGCGGTAGCGGTAAGGCTGTCCTGAATTCTCGTGAAGATAATTGAGAAAATTCCCGATCTTCAGGTCTCTGAGTTTTGCCGCGATCATCTTCTCATCCCCGGTGATCGGTCTCGCGCCGGGAACCGGCAGAAGGCATTCCGTCCAGGTCCGGATCTTCAGAATCTCATTCAGGTCCCCGCCCTTCACATGTACGCCTCCGCGCATGGCATGTGCGCTCCCTTTCGTGATCCGGCCTGCCGTCACATCCGAATGAAGGACATTGGTGCGGAGAATCAGATCCGGGGCCGGATTCATCTTTATAAAATGATGCCGTCCCTGTTTCTCATAACGCATGATCATCCTGCGCAGCATGGAAAGCTCTGCAAGCAGGTGAGGGTCATTATCCCAGAGGGAACTTTCCGTGGCCACGTCTGATGAAGATCCCTCCACATCCAGAGAGGCGCAAGGTGTGCCCTCCGGCGAAGAATCATCCGGTAAGAGGGCGGATGATTCACTGTTTTCCAGAATCCCGGACAACTCCTGAACGCGCTCTTCAAGGCGAGGCAGATACTCCCTGTAGTCCATGCCGCTGATCGCCTTCAGGTAATCCATGCGCACGAACAATGTCTCTTCCTTCTCCCAGGCCTCAAAGAGAACCGGCAACAACTCTTCATCCTGTGTCATGCCAAGGATGAGCGCAGCATTTTTACGTATCTTCGGATCCTCGCTGGTAAGAAGAAGGTTCGTCAGACGGGAGAAATCCCCTTCCATCTGAACCAGAAACCGCCTGCGCAGCGATTCGTCCGCTATACTCTGCCGGATCTCAATCAGATTCTGCCTCACATCCCTGCCTTTCGCAATCTGATCCAGCATCTGCTCCAGTCTAGCCATCTTCTAATGATCCCCATATGCTTCCGCGCGCTTCTTCAGGTCTTCCCAAAGATCCTGATTGGATGTCTCAAGTTCAATTTCCGTCTCCGCCTCCAGGCTGTCCAGATACTCGCGGAGGACATCCTGCTCCGTCTCGTCTGATGTATCCGCGTGCAGCAGTTCATCAATCATATTCCGCTGCTCTGTGCGGCACTCTTCCCGATAGGTCATGACATCATCCTTGAAGCGCTCCCACTCATCCGGATGATCCACGTACCATTTCGGGCAGTCCTTTCCGGTAACATCGTAATGTCTGATGATGTCGTCGCGTTCCAGGTCATACTTCTCCGTCAGGTAGGCGACCAGGTGCACATCTGACCAGTAGGTCGCGTCCGTAAACCTTCCGCTGGAGTCATGATGGCAGTTTTCGATGGAAATGGAATAATAATTCGCCCGGTTAGAAGCCCATGCAACCTCGCCGTCCGGCACGCACTGGATGATCTCACCGTCCATACCGACCACATAGTTCGCGCTCATATAAGTGTCCTGAAGGTTCTTCAGGCTCTCAAAATAATCCCGGTTCTCCTGCGCTGTCGTCTCCGGATTGCCCAGATAGTGAACCACGATCTTGTCGATCGATTTCACCTTGATTCCGGGCCTCGACCAGTCGTTGGGGGTCAGCAGCTGCACATCAATGTTCGGCCTGGGAACCGCCAGCCCGAAGGTGACAACACGGTTCGGCTCGGTCTCATATTCAAACCTGACCTTCTTTGTGATCAGCTCCTCGATCTCCGGATCCTCCCTGGGCATGAACAGCACGATTGCGCCGAGAATCAGGCACACCGCCTCTATGACGATCACCCAGAAGATGATTCTGCCCGTACGGCGTTTCCTCTTCTGCTGAAGGTACTGTTCATAAGGGGTCAGTTTTCTCCTGGCCGGCAGACGGTTTTCATTTTCCTCTTTCTTATTCATCTATAAAACGCGGTTTTGCCGCCCTTATATCTGCCTTACAGATGTCAGTCAATAAGGCCACTCATGTACTCTGTCAGATATCTTCTTCCACCGTATAGTTCGGTGCCTCTTTTGTGATATGGATATCATGCGGATGGCTTTCTCGAAGCGCCGCGCTGGTAATCTTCGTGAACCTTCCGTTCTTTTTCAGGGACTCGATGTCCCTTGCGCCGCAATAACCCATACCTGAGCGCAGGCCGCCCATCAGCTGGAAAATGGAATCCTCTACCGATCCCTTGTAGGCAACACGTCCTTCCACACCTTCCGGAACGAGCTTCTTCGCATTCGTCTGGAAATACCGGTCCTTCGATCCGTTCTCCATCGCCGCGATGGAGCCCATGCCGCGATAGACTTTATATTTCCTTCCCTGATACAGCTCATAGTCTCCCGGAGCCTCATCACAACCCGCAAACAGCGAACCCATCATGCAGACGTTCGCGCCTGCCGCGATTGCCTTGGTGATGTCCCCGGAATACTTGATGCCGCCGTCCGCTATGATCGGAATTCCGTGTTTCTGCGCCGCTTCATAGGCATTCATGACTGCCGTGATCTGCGGGACGCCGATTCCCGCGACAACACGCGTGGTACAGATGGATCCGGGACCGATCCCGACCTTGACGCAGTCTGCGCCCGCGCCGATCAGCGCCTCTGTTCCCTCTGCCGTGGCGACATTCCCGGCGATGACCTGCAGATCGGGAAAATGCTCTTTGATCATACCAACCACACGGAGCACATTTGCCGAATGGCCGTGGGCACTGTCCACAACAACCACGTCCACGTGTGCTTTCACAAGCTCTGACACTCTATCGATCACATCCATCGTCACGCCCACTCCGGCGCCCACCAGCAGGCGTCCCTGGGCATCCTTGGCAGAGTTGGGGTACTTGATGTTCTTTTCGATATCTTTGATCGTGATCAGGCCCTTCAGATGACCGGATTCATCTACGATCGGAAGCTTTTCCTTCCTTGCCCGCCCAAGAACCTTCTTTGCCTCCTCAAGAGTAATCCCTTCCCGGGCAGTCACGAGATTCTCTGAAGTCATATCCTGTGAGACTTTTCTGGTGAGGTCCTCCTGAAACTTGAGATCCCGGTTCGTAATAATCCCGACAAGCTTTCCTTCACGGTCAACAATCGGGACGCCGCTGATACGGTACTTGTGCATCAGGTCTTCTGCCTCCTGGAGTGTATTCTCCGGGTGAAGGGAAAACGGATCTGTGATCACGCCGAATTCGGACCTCTTTACCTTGTCAACCTCCTCTGCCTGCATGGCTATGGACATATTCTTATGGATGATTCCGATCCCTCCCTGCCTGGCCATCGCGATCGCCATCCGGTGTTCCGTCACGGTATCCATGCCGGCGCTCATCACCGGGATGTTCAGCCGGATCTTCCTCGTAAGCATCGTCGTCAGGTCAATCTCATTCGGGACAACCTCAGAGTAACCCGGAACCAGCAATACGTCATCAAATGTTATTCCCTCGCTTACGATCTTTTCCATACAGCGGCAGTCTCCTTTCCGGAATACATGTTCTCAGGCGCTTTTTCAGGGCCTTCCGGATCTCCTGTATCCCTCACCTGTTTTCTGATTCTGCACATGATACCATACCTGCCCCTGTTATGCAATCCGGGCAGTCCACGCGGCGAGTGTCACACCCCCGCCACCCCCGCGGCTGAGGGACCTGCAACATTTATTCAGTCAAAGAAGACCTTCCTGGGGGCGTATCTGCGCATGTCCTGGGCGATTTCGTCCGTCAGCTCCAGACGGATGATGTCGGAGGTTTTCTCTCCTCCATACACAAGCGTCCAGGTCTTCACAGACGGATCCGCGCTGGTATAATCCTTCACCTTGCCGTTCTTAAGGTACGGAGAGAGATGATCACTCCCTGTCGGGGCCATGATCTCCAGATTGTCCTTGGAAAATGTGCCGACCTTCTTCCTCTTTCTCTTTGCCATGATCTTGTCGATATCGATGTCGCCGCCGACATAGAGATATTCATACTCCAGGTCAATGTTCGGCAGGATGAGGTAATAGGACAGAAGCCCCATGATCATGCCCAGCACCAGAAAGATGGGATTAAACAGGAGTATTCCCGCGATAATCAAAAAGGAGGTCACACCGATGGCCAGGGCCTTGAGAATCGTATCTGTCGGGGTCTTTCCTTTCTTTACCAGAATTTCCTCATATCCTTCATTCATCTTAATCTCCTCCTGTCTTCCATTCTTGCGTTCAGGAACGCCCCCGGCATTCCTGCTGTGCCGCGCCCAAACCCTGCAGGGACGCTGACGCCTGGAAACTGCTACGGTTAACCAGTGTATTCTTTCGCTTCACTCTCCGAAACCGGATTCTCCTCCGCCAGCAGGAATCGCATAAACTGCACTGCCTCTTCTGTGCGCGATGAGTTCCCTATGATGGAAAACCACACCGGCTCATCCCCGTAGATGGAATAGTTTCCGATTACGCCGGCCGGATCAACCCGTACGGCGTAGATCTGCATGTTCTCCCGGGGCTGTGTATCCACAAAGGATGTTTCCGTCATCTGATCTGTCCCGAATGCATGACCATAGAACAGACATCCGTTCCCGGAAAGATTCCCGATCTCCTCCTGTGTCAGGAGTTCATCGAGCGCCAGGAGCATCCCGTCCTCCTGCTCGAACTTTGTCACATCAAAGGGGGCCAGAAACACGTCCAGTGTGCCGGCGCCGGTATATGCGGCAATTTTGAGCGAAGTCGCCACATCCTGCTGGGAAGTCCCGTCTGCATCCGGATCCACGTCGACAGAAGAATCAAAAACGATTTCCTGCATCTTTTCGATTCCGCCCCTCGCCCGGATGTAGTCCTCCTGCAGATGAGCGGTATCCGGATCCAGCTCATCCGTATTGAGAAAGCAGGCATAAAGCAGAGTCCGGGTTCTCGCGCCATGAATCATAGTAGCAGCAATATAAATCGCGAGTGCCACCGCCGCCGCTATCACAAGGACGATCTTGTAATAATCCCAGAAATAGCGGATCCGGGGACCAAAGCCGAGGCTTTTGATCTTCTCCCATTCTTCCTTCCGCTGCCGGATCCTGTCCTGCTTCCACAGTTCCTTCTGATATTTCTTCTCTTCTTCTGTCATCTCCGGTCAGCTCCTCAGCCCGGCATTACTCATCTGCTGCCCGCAGGCTCCGGTTATCCTGTCCGGCAGCCTTTCGGCTGCAATACGCCGCGGTCAATAATTGCATTATAACAAAGCGGTCTGGTTTCCACCAGACCGCTTTCTGAATTCCTGTTTGCTCTGACTCACAGCCTGTTCTTTTCCAGACCGAAAGCAGTAACCTCACAGCCCGTCTTCCGGAGCAGGAAAGTCACCTGTCATCAATACATTCCGCCCTGGGGCGCAGACGGTACAGCCGGTGCCGGCTCCTTGATGTTGCCGACAGTCGCTTCCGTGGTAAGCAGGGTGCTTGCGACAGAGCTTGCGTTCTGAAGCGCGGACCTTGTGACCTTGGCCGGATCGATGATCCCTTCCGCGACCATGTTCACATACTGCTCTTTGTAGGCATCGAAGCCTTCATTCTTCTTTGATTCCTTGACCTTGTTGACGACAACGGATCCGGCAAGGCCCGCATTCTCCGCGATAAAGAACAGCGGGGACTCCAGTGCCTTCAGAACGATCAGCGCACCGGTCTTCTCATCTCCGGTCAGCTTGTCCATGTCCTTCGCAACAGCAGACGCCGCATGGATATAAGCGGATCCGCCGCCTGCGACGATGCCTTCCTCAACCGCGGCTCTCGTCGCGTTCAGGGCATCCTCCATACGGAACTTGGCTTCCTTCATCTCAGTCTCTGTTGCGGCTCCGACGCGGATAACAGCAACGCCGCCCGCCAGCTTCGCCAGTCTCTCCTGGAGCTTTTCCTTATCAAAGGAGGACTTGGTCTCCTCGATCTGGGCACGGATCTGATCCGTCCTGGACTTGATCGCGCTCTTCGTGCCTAGGCCGTCCACGATGATGGTGTTCTCCTTGGTGACCTTCACGCTCTTCGCGCGGCCAAGCATGTCGACAGAAGCATTCTTCAGCTCAAGACCGACCTCGTCAGAGATCACGGTGCCGCCTGTCAGAATCGCGATATCCTGCAGCATGTCCTTCCTTCTGTCGCCATATCCCGGTGCCTTTACGGCAACCACGGAGAAGGTTCCGCGCAGCTTGTTCAGGATCAGGGTCGTCAGGGCCTCGCCCTCAACATCCTCCGCGATGATCAGGAGCTTCTTGCCCGCCTGCACGATCTGCTCAAGCAGCGGAAGGAGATCCTGGATGTTGCTGATCTTCTTGTCCGTAATCAGGATATACGGATCATCGAGAGCAGCTTCCATCTTTTCGGTATCTGTCGCAAAATAAGCGGAGATATAACCGCGGTCAAACTGCATTCCCTCGACCAGATCCAGCTCGGTCTTCATGGTCTTGGATTCCTCGACCGTGATGACACCGTCCTTGGATACCTTTTCCATGGCATCCGCAACCATTGTGCCGACTTCATCATCGCCGGAAGAAACAGCGGCGACCTTCGCGATCTGCTCCTTGCCCCTGCCCTTCTGGCTCATCTTCCGGATCTCTTCGACAACAGCATCCGTTGCCTTCTGCATTCCCTTGCGCAGTACGATCGGGTTTGCGCCGGCCGCCAGGTTCTTCATTCCCTCATGGACCATTGCCTGCGCCAGGACAGTCGCTGTCGTGGTGCCGTCTCCGGCCACATCATTTGTCTTGGAAGCAACCTCACGGATGAGCTGCGCGCCCATATTCTCGAAAGAATCCTCGAGGTCGATCTCCTTGGCGATGGTCACGCCGTCATTCGTGATCACCGGGCTGCCGTAGGTCTTGTCCAGGACAACATTTCTTCCTTTCGGACCAAGCGTAACGCGAACGGTATCCGCCAGTTTGTCAACACCAATACGAAGGGCTTCTCTTGCCTCGTCACCGTACTTTAATTCTTTTGCCATCTTTCTGTTCCTCCGTTTCTTTACTCGACCTTCGCCAGAATATCGCTCATCTTGCAGAGAATGTACTCCTCATCACCAAGCTTGAACTCATTTCCCGCATACTTGGAATAGACGACCTTGTCGCCTTCCTTGACGCTCATGACGATTTTCTTGCCGTCGATCAAGCCGTCTCCTACCGCAATCACGGTTGCTTCCTGGGGCTTCTCCTGGGCCTTCGCCGCCAGAATGATACCGCCCTTTGTTGTCTCTTCCGCTTCGAACTGCTTCAGAACAACCTTGTCGCCCAACGGAACTAATTTCATAGTACTTGCCTCCATTTCCTGTATATTCAAGTCTTTTTATTAGCACTCTTGAAATATGAGTGCTAAATTACGATACTCATGATAACAGAAAAAAAGAATTATGCAAGCCCTGCGGAAATGCACAATCCTTTCTTCTGTCGTGATATTCTCTTTATATCTCTGTTTTTCTCGTTTTTTCTCGATTTATGAAACTTTTGTGTCCGGTTCCCGGCTCTGAAAACAGCCTGAAAGCGTCAGTCCTCCCGCTGCCTGCGGAACTCATCCAGTTGTGTGTAGACCGCGTCATTCACCACTTTGATGTAAGTCCCCTTCATGCCGGAACTCCTGCACTGGATCACGCCCGCGCTTTCAAACTTCCTGAGTGCGTTGACAATCACCGACCTGGTGATGCCGACCCGGTCTGCGATTCTGCTCGCCACCAGCAG
>ONVT01000153.1 GCA_900321365.1 uncultured Eubacteriales bacterium
CAGGAGCTTTGTTTTGCAGAGCGGAGCGCATTTTCTGGAGTATCCGTATGGGGAGGATATCTACTTCCAGATGATGCTCCTTGCGGCGAATCCGAAGATTGCATATATCAGTTCAGTGTCATACGGGTGGGTTGACCGGAAGGAGAGCATATCGAATACGATCCATAAGGGGATCCGCAAGGAGGCGGACATTTTCCCGATGCTGGACAGGGTGCTCGAGGCGCATCCCGGAAGGGATGAATACTTCCGGTATTTTTTGTACAGGCATTGCGCGTATCATATCTATATGTCCGGACGGGAGGCGGATCCGGACAGGCTGGTGCGGGAATACTCGCGGTGCCGCGGATGGCTGAAGAAGCAGGATCTTCTGCCGGTGCCCAGCCCTCTCTCGCCGAAGCTGGAGGGTGAGATCCTCCGTGATCGTATTGCTGTTCTGGTGATCCGTTGGACAGCAAGGCTGCATCTGGAGAGGATGTTCGCGAGGATGTACTGCAGGAGTAAGAGCGAAAGATAGCTGAGTACCGTTAGCGAATGCCGAATGCATGAGGTTGCTCGAAAACGTCAGAAAAGCTTACGTTCATTGATAAGCCACGTAGATTGTATTTGTATGTCAGATAGTAGCAGCGGCGGAAAAACCGCTGTAACAGATGAGAGAGTAGACGATGCATAACCATCAGCTGCACAGCAGGATATATATCATTACAGTTATATATAATCGACAGATCGATGAGATTCGATCCTTGCCGGAGTTCATGATTCTTATGGACAGGCATCCCGGGGTCGGGCTGATTGTGGCTGACAATTCGACGGATATAGATGTGCTTGACCAGAATCGCAAAACTGCCGCGGAAAGCGGCCGGCTTCACTATCTGGAATGCGGAGGAAATGTCGGCCTGAGCCGGGCATATAACAAGGCTCTGGAAGTGATTTCGCAGGACGAAACATATTGGGTAATGTTGTCGGACGATGATACAAAGTTTTCGCTCGAGTACCTGGAGAACGGCTGCCGGCAGATTGAAAGGCAGGCTCTCAGAATTGGCACATCAGCAACAAGCAAAAAAGATGATTCATCTATAGGCAGCCAAACCACAGACAGGCAAGACAAAGACAGTCAAAGCTCAAACAGACGAAATGCAGACAGCCAAAAGGATGATCGGAATTCAGGCCGGGAACCCCTGCGTATGCTGTGCGGTGTTGTCCTGGCAGGCAGGGGTTGGATTTCGCCGAGGAGTGAGCACGCGAAGGAGCTGGCATTTTCCCAGATGCTGAGGAAACCGAAGCCGGGGATTTACCGGGATCTCTACCCGATCAACAGCGGACTGTTCCTTGAGGGAAGCGCGATCCGGGAGGTCGGTGGTTTTGATGAGCGGCTGTTCCTGGATCAGGTCGACTTTCTGATGATGGACAGGCTGCGGGCAAGAGGGATCCGGAGAATCGGCGTGCTGCCTGGTGAGATCCGGCAGGCGTTTTCCGGGGAAGTCGGCGCAGGTGCCGGCACAGTTCAGTCCTCGGACGAGCGCTTGAGGATCTTCCGGAAGGACTTTGAGACGTACTGTGATCTGACGAATAAGCCGTGGTATTACCGCGCGTACATTCTGGGACGGCGGAGGCTGATGCTGGAAGTGCAGAAGAAGCTGTAAATGCAGGCTGATCAGTAACCAGCAGAACGAAGATCTCCTAAGAGAACAGAGAAGCAGTTGTAAATATGAGAAATGATCTGGAAGGATCATTAACGGGAGCAGTTTTTTATGGAGGAACGATCCGGAAATACGGTTCTGCAGACGACCTGCGATCAGGTGAGAAATCTCGACATGATCGTTTCTTTGGCATGGAATGATTTCCGGACGAAATACGCGGGATCCGTGTTTGGCATGATGTGGGCATTTGCCTATCCTGTCGTCACGGTGGTGATGTACTGGTTCGTCTTTCAGGTTGCTCTCGGCAGCGGTCCGGTAAACGGGCATCCGTTCGCACTGTGGCTGGTCGCGGGGCTTGTGCCCTGGATGTTTTTCATGGATGCCATGAATTTTGGTACGGATGTGCTTCGAAGTTACAGTTTTCTGGTGAAGAAGATTTCATTCAATATTTCGATTCTTCCTGCGGTCAGGATTATCTCGGCGTTTTATGTGCATGCGGCATTTCTGCTGATCAGCCTCGTGCTGTTTACTGTAATGGGGGAATTCCCGGGGATCCATATTCTTCAGGCGCTGTATTATTCGTTCTGCATAATTGTGCTGTCGCTGGGGATGGTATTTCTGTGCAGCGCGGTTGCTGTTTTCTTCAAGGATATCACGCAGTTGATTATGATCCTCCTGCAGGTCGGAACGTGGGCGACTCCGATTCTGTGGCAGCTTGACAGGATCAATCCGAAGTATCACTGGATTTTCATGCTGAATCCGATGAATTACATTGTGCAGGGATACCGTAGCGCGCTGCTGGATCACAGGTGGTTCTGGGAGCAGGCCGGATATACGGCTTATTTCTGGATATTCACGATTGTCATGTATGTGATCGGGGTGAAGGTGTTCCAGAGGCTGCGGCCGCATTTCGCGGATGTGCTGTAATCG
>ONVT01000235.1 GCA_900321365.1 uncultured Eubacteriales bacterium
CAGCCCGGAGTATGACCTCTTTGCGTCCATGGAACCTGCGAAGGAGGTCGGCGGGGATCTGTACGATTTCTTCATGGTAGATGATACTCATCTCGCGATGGTGATTGCGGATGTCTCAGGCAAGGGGGTTTCCGCGGCACTATTTATGGTAATCGCAAAGACACTGATCCAGAATCAGACCGAGCAGGGAGTTCAGGATCCTGCGCAGATCTTTACTATCGTGAACAGGAAACTGATGGATGTGAACCGTGCCCGCATGTTCGTTACGGCGTGGCTTGGCATTCTTGACGTGGAGTCCGGCAGGATTGAATATGTGAATGCGGGTCATGAATATCCGGCCATCAGAAGGGCAGACTGGATATTTGAACTGATTAAGGATAAGCATTGTGTGCCTCTGGCCGCCAGCAGGAAAGCCGTATTCCGGTCAGGGGAGTTTACGATTGGACGGGGAGATACGCTGTTTCTCTATACGGACGGAGTGCCGGAGGCAAATAACGAAGCAGGTGAGCTGCTGGGCAATGACAGGATGCTTCAGATCCTGAACCGGCTGCCGGATGCCGATCCGAAGGATGTAATCGCTAATATGAAGGATGGTATGGCCGGGTTTGTAAAGGAAGCAGATCAGTTTGACGATACAACGATGCTGTGCATCCGGTTCAACGGACCGCAGTGAAACCGCGCACCGGAATATGGAGGAGAAAAGGAGTTAATTATGGCTACAACAGCGGATTCGAGCGGAAGATTCGGTCAGTTCGGCGGACGGTATATTCCCGAGACGCTTATGAACGCGGTCATCGAACTGGAAGAGGCGTACATGCATTTCAAAGACGACCCTTTGTTCCGCAGCGAACTGACGGCGCTCTTCTCGGAGTATGCGAACCGGCCAAGCCGGCTGTATTTCGCCAGGAAGATGACCCGTGACCTGGGAGGAGCGAAGATCTATTTCAAGAGGGAAGACCTGAACTTTACAGGGGCTCACAAGATCAACAATGTGCTCGGCCAGGCACTGCTTGCAAAGAAGATGGGAAAGACGCGGCTGATCGCGGAGACCGGAGCGGGCCAGCATGGTGTTGCGACGGCTACAGCAGCAGCCTTCTTTGGCATGGAATGCGTCGTTTTCATGGGCAAGGTTGACACGGAGCGCCAGGCACTGAATGTCTACAAAATGAAGCTGCTTGGTGCTGATGTGGTGCCGGTTACAAGCGGAACCGCAACCCTTAAAGATGCCGTATCAGAAGCGTTTCGCGAATGGACGAACCGGATCGCGGACACCCACTACTGTCTCGGTTCGGTGATGGGACCGCATCCCTTCCCCACGATCGTCAGAGACTTCCAGTCTGTAATCTCACACGAAGCGCGGGAGCAGATTCTGGCAGCAGAAGGACGACTTCCCGATGCGGTCCTGGCCTGTGTGGGCGGCGGTTCCAACGCGATCGGCTCATTTTACCACTTTATTGACGACAAAGAAGTGCAGCTGATCGGATGTGAGGCGGCAGGCCGCGGGATCGACACTTTCGAGACGGCAGCGACCGTGAGCACTGGCAGGCTGGGTGTGTTCCATGGGATGAAGAGCCTGTTCTGCCAGAACGAATTCGGACAGATCGCACCGGTTTATTCTATTTCCGCAGGGCTGGATTATCCCGGTATCGGACCGGAGCACGCTTATCTGAACTCCATCAGCCGCGCGCAATATGTGCCGGTTACGGACGAGGAGGCGGTACAGGCCTTTGAGTACACAAGCAGAATCGAGGGAATCATACCGGCCATCGAATCCGCCCATGCAATCGCGCATGCCATGAAGATCGCGCCCGGTATGGATAAAGACAGGATCCTGGTCGTAACCGTCTCAGGGCGGGGCGATAAAGACTGCGCGGCGGTGGCGAGGTACAGAGGGAGCTCGATCATAGAGTAGGAGCTGAATTCAGTTCTCGGTTCCGAGTCCGTAGGACGATGGAAACGAGATTACTGAATTCGCAACCGAGAACAGGTGAATCCGATAAAAACTGGCGTTTATAGAGGAGGAGAGAAGTATGGGCAGAATCAGGGAAGCCTTCGCGGACGGAAAAGCATTTATTCCCTTTGTTACGGCCGGATACCCGGATCTTGAAACGACCAGGAGTGTGGTGAAGGCGGCGCAGGAAAACGGTGCAGATCTGATTGAGATCGGAATACCGTTTTCCGATCCTACGGCGGAAGGCCCGGTCATTCAGACCGCAAATGTCATTGCCCTGGAAGGGGGCGTTACAACAGACATGATTCTGGAGTTCGTCAAAGAGCTGCGCGAAAAAGACGGGATTACTGTTCCCCTGGTTTTCATGACCTATGCAAATGTGGTTTATTCTTACCATGAAGGCGGGGATGCACCGCACGACGGCTCCGACGGAAAGGATCTGGGACGTTACGGGTTCTGCCGCAGATGCGCGCAGGCCGGCATAGACGGGCTGATCCTGCCGGACGTGCCGTTTGAAGAAAAGGGAGAGTTCCGTGAAGCCTGCCAGGCAGCCGGAATCGATCTGATTTCTTTGATCGCACCCACCAGTGAAGCACGTATCTCCAGGATTGCGGAAGACGCGGAAGGCTTTCTCTATGTAGTATCCTCGCTTGGCGTTACCGGCGAGAGATCACAGATCACGACGGACATAGGCGCGATTACACAGAAAATCCGTGCTGTCACAGATATCCCCTGCGCGGTCGGATTCGGAATCTCAACACCTCAGCAGGCAGCTAAGATGGCTGAGCAGTCCGATGGCGCGATTGTAGGCTCCGCAATCATCCGGATCATCACGGAATACGGTACAGAAGCCGCACCCGAAGTCGGAAAGTACGTGAAGCGAATGAAGGATGCAATGAGGAAATGCAGCCTTTCTCATCAGGCACAGGGGAACAAAAGATATACGCTTACGTGAAGATTCTGTTGACAGAGAAATAAACATTTGA
>ONVT01000079.1 GCA_900321365.1 uncultured Eubacteriales bacterium
ATACCGTTTCTCTTCATAGTCTTCTTACCTCTTTTCTCCTCTCAGCGAAATGTCTGCGCACATTTTTCTCAGACAGCCATCCCTGTTTCTCGCTTTTATAGTGATGTATTTCCGAGAAAACAATACCACATCCCTTGATGTTACTCAACGATTCCTTCGAAGAATCTGACGAATGAACTATCAGCGTTACAAGCCACGCCTCAGCCGCGGGAGTGACGGAGCGTGACTTGTAATCTGTCAGCGCATGCTCATCCCGGTCCTGATAAAGCGGAACATGCGGATCGCGCCGCTGTAATACAATTCCTCCGCTCTCTCAAATGCTTCCTCCAGCGGCATCGGGGCATCTGTCGATGTCATCAGGGAGCAGATGCCATACCGGCAGATATCAAGGGCATCCTTTCCGAGAGAGCCGCACAGGCCGACCGCCGGCACGCCCATTTTTTCCGCGTGCGTCCCGATCCCCTGCATCACTTTTCCGAAACAGCTCTGCCAGTCACATCTGCCTTCGCCGGTCACGACCAGGTCAACTCCATCAAGCCGCTCGTCGAACCGGATCAGGTCGAGAACTGTCTCGATTCCGGACTGCATACTGCTCTTCAGAAATACGCTCAGTGCCGCGCCAAGTCCACCGGCTGCCCCCGCGCCTTCGATCTGGTCGCAGTCAATCCCAAATGTCCTCCGGATCACATCCCTGTACCGGAGCATTCCCTCTTCCAGACGCTCCTGTATCTGAGGGGTTGCCCCCTTCTGCGCGCCAAATGTCCACGTCGCCCCGTCTTTTCCACAGAGAGGATTCTTCACATCACACATGGTGATAATCTGTGTCTCCTCAAGACGGGAATCAAGGCCGCTGATATCGATCTCATGAACCCTTATCAGGTCTCTTCCGAACCCCTCCAGCTCATTTCCCTCATAATCCAGGAAACGGACTCCGAGCGCGCGTGCGCAGCCCATGCCGCCATCGTTGGTGGCGGATCCGCCGATTGCCAGATACAGCTTCCGGTATCCGCGGTTCAACGCGTCCAGAATCAGTTCCCCCGTCCCGAAGGTGGTTGTGTTCATGGGATTGCGCAGATCGTCAGCAACAAGCGGCAGCCCGGACGCGGAAGCCATCTCAATCACGGCTCTTCCGCCGTCAAGTATCCCGTACTGCGCTTCCACCTGCCGCATCAGCGGATCATGCACCAGGCACTTTACCGTCTTTCCGTTTTCCGCCTGTACAACGGCCTCTACGGTTCCTTCTCCCCCGTCCGCTACGGGAACACCATCCGTTTCACAGTCGCCGAATATTTCTTCGGCCGCCCTGGTCAGAAGGGAGATCGTCTGCCCGCTGGTCAGGCTCCCCTTGAAAGAATCCGATGCAAAAAGCAGCTTCATATCGTGCCCCCTTCTCTGTTGTGTGCATCTGCCCTTATATTTCCACAAATGAAATCTACTGCCAATTGGAAGGATTCCACCGGGGTATATACTGCAGGCCGGACAGTTCCGTTATTATTTTTGTCATATCATTTCTCTCACTTAACCGTCAAGGGCATACACGGTCGGGTTACAAGTCGCACCCCCGCCGCCCCCGTGGCTGTGGGACCGCCTCCGCGAGACACCATAGCAGGAGCGTCGCTGAGATCCACTACTTACGACAGATCACAAAATTGTCTGACAACTTCGCTAATTTTGCGAACCACTTATTCATTTTTCGATCGAACAGGTGGTTCGAACCTTCATTCTTCACAAAAACAGTCAGGGTCACTTTTTTTGAGACATTCGATGGCCCCTCCGAATGCCCTCCGAGGGGCAAAGTTTTCCACACCCTCCCAGACCGCAATTCTGCGGGATGTAGACTTATTCACGGATTTATCCACATTATCCACCAAAAATACGCCCAAATTACAGTGAATCCGATCGTTGCAGATGCTGAACAACCGTTTTGGTGAAATTGATAAAAATTGCTGTCCATGGAAAAAATCCGGATTAGTACTTGACAATTGAAGAATAAGTGAAATGGCGTAATTGACAGACAATTTGATGTTGATGACCACTCCAACCTGCCGGACTGCCGGTGATTTGATGTTGATGACCATTCCAAACTGCCGGGCTGTCGGTGAAATGAATCTGCCTGCAAGGTAAAGGCCGGAGCAAAAAGGCGATCACACTGCAGGCAACATTAACGGGAGCGAATCCGAAGATCCGCTCCCTTATGATAAATAATACTCTTTCCCAGGTCTGATGCTTCCGACCGGATCCGGTCTGTTTTCCGGATCTTGATTCCGGCCTTCTGTGTATCAGACGAGACGCACCGCCGCTACCGGGCTTCTGTAGTTGTAAGCGCTGGTCTTGATTCCGGTTTCCGGATTGCTGGCGTGTACCACGGTTCCGTCGCCACAGTAGATCGCCACATGTCCGATTCCGCCGTCACCATAGAACAGCAGGTCGCCGGCCTGAAGATCGCTCAGTGAAACCGGGGTGCCGCATCCGCTCTGCGCCGCAGCGTTGTGCGGAAGGCCGACTCCGAAGTTTGCATAGACCGACATGGTGAAGCCGGAGCAGTCCGTGCCGCCTGTGAGGCTGGAGCCGCCGTATACATATGGGTTACCGACAAACTGGAGCGCGTAGTTTGCGACCTGTGCTCCGATTGATGATCCTGAAGAGGAGGAGGACGATTCATAAGACTCCGCCGCGGAGGCGTCTTCCGTATAGGTTGTGTCAGTATAGGTATCGTCCGTATACGTCGTATCTGCAGCCGCCGCGTCAGTGTAGGTATCCTCCGTGTAGGCCGCGTCGTCTGTAGAAGACGCTTCCAGGGTCGCAACACTGTCTGTCGATCCGCACGCCGCCAGGTATGCGTTGTAGGCTTCAATTGCCGCGTTGGCCTTCGCTGTCGCGTCCGCCTCATCGGTCGCCGTCATCGCGTTCTCCTGGGCTGCCAGGTAAGCCTGGTACAGCGCGTCTACATCACCGGCCGAAGCCGCAGTCACCGTCGTATCGGTGTAAGTTGTGTCGGTGTAGGTATCGTCCGTATAAGTCGTATCCGTGTAAGTCGTATCCGTGTAGGTCGTATCGGTATATGCTGCGTCCGTATTCGTCGCGTCGGTATACACCGCGTCAGTGTTCGTCGCGTCGACCCAGGACTCTTCCGTGTAACCGGCAGATGCTGCCGCCGCTTCCTGCTCTGCGAGATACGCCGCGTATTCTGCCTCCTGCTGTGCAACCGCCGCAAGATATTCCTGCTCTTCGCGCTCGGACTGTTCCTGGACCGTCTCACCGGTCGGATAGACCGTCTGTGTGCTGACGTAGTCCGCGGAAACATAGCCATACACACCGTTGTCCGTAACGACTTTCACCCAGTCGCCAAGATCTTCCACGACCTCAAGGTTCGCGTCCTGGCCGGCCATATCGACCACCTCAGCATCCTGAGACGCGTCAGAGCGGATATTCAGCGTTTCCGCACCGACACTTGCGTATGTGTAAGCCGTGTCCTTTGCGACCGCTTCCGCCTCTTCGCCGGTCGCGATCAGGTATCCGGCAACATAACCTTCCACATTTCCGGAGCGGATCTTGTACCAGCCGTTCTCATCCACATCCTCGATGTAGACGGAGTCGTTCAGGCTGAGCGAACCGACAATCTCGCCCTCCGTATCGCCCGAAATCCGCACGTTGACGGTTCCGCCGTCTCCCTTCGCGAATCCGGTCGTATCAACCATGCTCCGATCAAGCTCTGTCTGCTTCTCTGTCTGAGCTTCCGTCTGCGCCGCGGTCTCTTCCTGCACAGTTTCTTCCTGCGCAGCTGTCTCTTCCTGGACCTTGGGCTCTTCCTGTGCCGTGGTTTCTTCCTGGACAGTGGACTCTTCCTGAACCTTGGGCTCTTCCTGCGCAGCAGATTCCTCCTGCGTTGC
Organism: uncultured Eubacteriales bacterium; assembly: GCA_900321365.1. Next base: position 3,891 of record ONVT01000079.1, read on the forward strand.
GGTCTCTTCCGGAACCTTTGTTTCATCCTGTGCAGCAGGCTCTTCCTGTACTGCTGTCACTTTCTGTACAGCTATCTTGTTCTGCGAGGCATCCGCCTTTGCCGGTGCCTCTTCCACTGTCTGGTCAGCACCAAAGCCCGCCAGCGTCAGAGTAGCGCCATATGTCGCGCCTGCTCCTGTAAACATAAGGCTGGCCGTAAGCGCTGCCGCAATACCGGTCAATCTCTTTTTCATTGTCAACACCTCCGAATTGCTCCCGTTTGTTTCGAAATTGTAATATTTGTTACAGAAATATTACATCTCAACTGGTGTCATATTAACAAACGGGGAAGAGGTTGTCAACAATAATTTTAAATTTTCGTAACAAATTTGTAATAATTGGCAGGTGACGCAGTTCAAAAGGCCCACCGCCCCCGCGGCTGCGGGGGTGGCGGGCCCCGCACTTTCGCACGTCATACGATCTTGATATCGTGCTCCTCGAACGTCTCCTGAATCGCCCGATTCAGTGCCCTCTGAACGGCATAATAATCCTCCTCATTGCACTCGGCGATAATGGAAAGCGTGGTCGCTCCTCCCTTTCCGATCGAGGCCACGCCCTTGTAGATGGGGCCGCTGATGATATCCGGTATGCCCTTGCCGATGGCAGGCAGCAGCTTCTCCAGCTCATCCTCCAGCTCCGGAATCGGCCTGCCCCCGGCGACTGTGACCTCGATGACCACCCAGGAATTCATGCGCGTCATGTTGACGACATTCTTGACATCCCGGTTACTGATAATCTTGATGTTGCCTCCGCGCCCCTCCAGCTTCGTGGTGCGGACGCCGATTTCCAGAACCTCGCCGCGGTAGCCGCCAATATCGATAATGTCGCCGACCTGGTATTCCCCCTCGAACACAATGGACAGTCCCGCGATAATATCGGTAATCAAATCTTTGGCGCCAAGAGAGATCGCGAATGTCATCAGCCCGAGGGACGCAAGGAGCGTATCCGGTCTGAAGCCAAGGTCATACAGCGCAAAGTAGGCAAATATGATCACCGTGGCGTAATTCACCAGATTGAGGAGCAGCCGGCAGATGGTCTCTCCCTTGGTCCCCATCGCGTCGCTGATCAGGTGCAGGATGAGCTTTGTCACGGTAGCAGTCAGGATGATTTCCCCCAGAAGGATCAGAATGCTGGTAATAGAGAAAAGGTTGAAGCCCTTCGCCCATTTTCTCTGAAGGATAAATGTAATCAGCGAGGTGCGGCTGGTGCCTCTTACGGCAAATACCCTTACCACGAGAAGGAGGATCACAATCAACAGGAGAGCCTCCGTGAAGCGCATCGCCATACGGATGGGCATGCGGGCACCATATTTCCTGACGACATATCCCCACCTTTGCGACGGATCAATCGACCTCTTCCGTCTTCCTCTCAGGAGCTTTATCTCATCTCTGTGCTCCTCCAGGACTTCCCCGATCGACGACCACACCTCGAAGAATTTCCGGTATCCGAACAGAAGGAACAGCAGATAGAGTCCCATCAGGACGAAATATATCACAGTCACGCTCAGCGCGGTTTTCAGGACATTCTTATAGATATGAGACTGCACCTCGGCAGCGTAATAATACAGGGTTCCGCCGATCCCGGCGCACTCCCCGTAATAGGGCACGCCGTCCAGACTGAAGAAGTCACGGTAGCCGTCGACCAGCGCATTCTCGGGAAGACCAAGCTCGAGCGCATTATCCCCGACAAGCGCCTCGTCCGTCGCGTTCAGAATCAGATGGGTTTCAGGATCCACGCTGAAGGAAAGCAGCCCCTCCGAAACCAGGGAAGACATGATATCACTGGTCGACACCACGGATCCCCCATAGATTCTTTCCACAGGGATAGCCATCAGAAGCGCTCCGTAGACCGGCTCTTCCCCGGTATCCTTCGGATTGCTCCGTACCCGTACCCCGATCAGGGTCTCTTCCTTCCCGGTCAGGGCGTCCTGAACGCTTTCTTTTTTGACCAGGCTGCCGCCCTGAAGAAGAGAGCGGAAATCATAGGTATCCGAATCCGGAGTCCTGCCCAGTGATACATTTGCATAGTCGGCGCTGGACGCGGTCTCATCACCATTATTGTCAAACAGCATGAGATAGTCTACCTCTATGAGATACGTCAGAAGTTCGAGCGTATCCCCGTCCGCGTATTCCGGATACTCCTCCAGGAATTTTCCGGTCTGTACTGCTAATTCCTCATAGGTCCCACTTCGAAGAACCTGCGTCCGTTCTGCCTGGGTTTCATTCTCCGCCAGTCTCTGATGCAGGCTTTCAAGCGAAGCGCTGACCTGGCTGCAGGTCGAATAGAGCCTCAGCAGGGCAAGGAAGAGAGCTGTGGCAGCCAGGATGAGAATTCCTCCTGTCGCCAGGATGGAAATGCCACGGCGGCGGATCTTCTTCGGCGACAGCTCCTCCTTCTGAGACTCACTCAGACTATGGTCGCGCACCAGCACCAGAGTAGCGTATGTCCATATCAGAAGGAATACTCCGATCAGCACGAAAGCGCCCATAACAAGCAGAGTCTGCTCTCTGATCATGGCCCCGGTTTCCTTAAGCGGAACCAGATAGGCAATGATCAGGTGTGCCTTTGCCTCAGAGTTGTACTCTTTCTGAAGGAACGCCTCGTAAGAGTCCCCGTCAACATTCAG
>ONVT01000078.1 GCA_900321365.1 uncultured Eubacteriales bacterium
AATTCTGGCGTTGACTATAGTTTCTAATATGCATCATTCATTACAAGTCATATGCCAGAAACTGATCCAGCATCAGAGGCTTCGCATAATAGTATCCCTGGAAGCTTTCCACGTGATAGCTCTTCAGGATGTCCCGCATGCCTTCCGTCTCAATTCCTTCCACGCAGACCTTTGCGCTGAAGACAGAGGCAAGATCAACAATGCTCCGCACAATCTTCCGGTCCACATCATTTTCTTCTATCATCCGTACAAAGCTCCGATCGATCTTGATGATGTTGACCGGGATCTCCTTGAGGATACCGATGGAAGAAAACCCGGTTCCAAAATCATCCAGGGCAATCAGGATCCCCTTTGACTTCAGGTTGGCAACCACATTTTTCAGAAGCTCCATATCCAGCAGCCTGCACCGTTCCGTCACCTCCAGGCACAGGTGCTCCGGCGGATATTCCAGTTCATTCAGGATCCGGATCACCATGTCCACAAAGTCCGGTTTCTCCAGCTGCGTGTAGGACAGATTGACATTGATGACAAACCCGGGATACTGACTGATCACCTGTTTTGCCGCCAGGATGGCCTCCCGGAGGATCCATTCCCCAAGCTCCGGGAACAGCGGATCCGATTCCAGGATCGGGATAAACTGGTCCGGAGGAACCATACCATATCTCTCGTCCTTCCACCGAAGCAGCGCCTCCGCCCCGATCAGCTGTTCCGTCTGTGCATCCACCACCGGCTGATAGAGCAGATAGAACCCTTCATAGCCGTGCATGATGGAGGCACGGATCGCGTGGAGCTTTTCCAGCCTCTGACTGTTCTCCCCGTTCAGGTCATTGCAAAACTCCACAAGGTTACCCTGCTGGCGGAGCTTGGATTCTTCATCGGCATAGTTCAGGCAGGCATAGACCGTCTGGGAATCAATGTCAAAGCTTTCTACCCTCAGCGCGCCGCAGTGGACATCAAGCAGCACCTCACTGCCATCCACCTTGAAATCCTCATGAAGAAACGCGCGGAACCGGTCATATCCTTTTTTCAGCTCCTCCATGGAGAGCGTATTGCTGATCACCGCAAACTTCGTCCCGTCGATCCTGTAGACATGTCCCGTGTTCCCCGTTCTCCTGAAAACCTTCCTGGCATAAAGCTGCAGGACCCGGTTTCCGAAATGATACCCGTACATCTCATTGATCTCAGAGAACCTGCTGATGCCAAACAGGATCACACTGATCCTTGATTTCCTCTTGATATAGCTGTCCAGATCTTCGAAGAAGCCATACTGGTTCCTGAGACCAGTCAGCATATCGATATGTCCCTGGATGCCGTGGTTGCGTATGGTGCCGGCAAAGTAATCCAGTTCGCCGGAGGGATCTCTTATCACCATGCCGCGGCAGGTACACACATCGTATTCCCCCGTGGTGCACCTCGCACGGTACTGCATGTCATGTCCTGCCGCATTGCCGGCGAAGATCTCATCGATGCCCTTATGATAAGCATCCCGGTCCTCCGGATGGATCTGGTTCTCCCAGATGTCTCCGGCGCCGTACATATACTCGGATGGCAGGCCATATCTGTCCACTGCACTTTTGGACCATCGGGAGTAGTCATACTTCATATCGCACAGATATACATAGGTTCCTTCCGCTACCATCTCGAGTGTATTGTACAGGGTGTCGAGCATGATCCGCCTGTCTTCAGGGATGATCCGGATGTTTTCCCTTCCCTTAAGGGCATGGCTCTCCAGAATCAGCTTCTGCTCTTTCAGGTGCGTCTTGTCCTCATACATCAGGCTGTCAGCGCGGTTGAACACATCCTCTGTGCTGTGATCCGCGTCCGGACGGTATTCCGCCAGGCCGGAGGCTACGACAGGCCCCTCACCGACGCGGATATTCTCTTCCACCTGCCTTCTCAGGCCGGAAACCAGATCCTGCCGGTTTTCATAATCCTGACCTCTGAGGACCACGACGAATTCATCCCCGCCGATCCGGAACACCGGGCTGTGGTGGAATATCCTGCAGATCAGCATGCAGGAAGATTTGATATAATCATCCCCCGCTTTGTGCCCCCTGGTATCATTAACCACTTTCAGGCCGTTGATATCACAGACCAGGATACCGAACGGTTCGTGTCCTTCTTCGATCTGGCTCTGCAGTTCCTTCTCCATCTCGTGGTAAGCCGTTTTGTTTTTCGTATGTGTCAGCTCATCCCGCCGGGCCATCTCATTTGCCATGGAAAGCGCCGCCAGGTGCTCCTTTTCCTTCCGGACGTCTTCATCCCGATTTTCGACACAGATGATAAAATGGCTCTGATCAGAGGAGTACGTCACCGTCATACGCGTATACTGCGTTTTCCCGCCATCAACAACCATCCGGTAATCCTCGGTCAGCTGTCTCCGGTCCTCAAGCTGCGAGATCAGATGGTCTTTGTCCAGGAAGAGCCGGATCCTTTCTCTGTCCTCCGAATAGATCAGCCTGCCCGCATTCTTCCATGCAGCCTTGAAGAAGTTCTCCCCCTCCTCCTGCAGCTTCAGTTCACCTGATTTCTTCTTCGTGGAAAACTCCGCGTAATCCGTGGTTTCGCAGTTAATGTAATAAATAAAATCATAATGGGCTGCCAGCCTCTCCGCGATCTGCGTATAGGTAACACTTTTCTTCTGATCCGCCTTCAGGGCAAGCTCCGCCTGTACCTCCGCGTCAATATTTTTGATACAGACGATGATATGCTTCCCGTCCCTGGCCATGATCTCCGTATGCCGGATGTGGCTGACCTGCCCGTTCACCACCAGGCGCCACGCCAGTGCATAGGAGCCTCCGTTCTTCAGGTTGTCCAGCATCACATCCTTGTAGTGAAGTCTGAGGGCTTTGTCCTGGTCCTCGGGATGCACATATTTGCGGATGCTTCTTCTGCTCTCGGCAAAAAAGTCGTTGCCGGTTGCCGGGACATTCAGCTTCTTGTAGGCATCCGTTGAAGATATCTCCAGATACGTGCTGGTTTCAATGTCGATGTAATAAAGCGTGTCGTACTGCTCTGCAAGACTTGCGGTGATCTGGTCATAGATTTCCTTCTGCCTGGCGATCTCCTCATCGTGCTCTCTCTGCCTGACAATCACGTCAACATCGTTGAGACCGACAATCAGGCGGGGACCTTCCTGCTCTTCCACCATGGCTGCCTTCATCTGGACATAAAGTGGCCTGCCCTCCATCATGAGACGGTAATCCAGAGTGAAAAGGCCGCTGCTCTCAATCTCAGCCAGAATATTCTCTTTTGTGAAAGCCTTGAGAAACCGGTCCAGATCGTCGGGATGGTTAAATGCACCGGCCTCCTCCCGGACCTTGCCAAAGAAGTCTGTTCCCTCCTTCTCCTGCGCAAAGCTCTGGGTATAATCATTCGTTGCGGAAAACTCACGGTAGCAGTCCGTTTCCGGGTCAACCACATAAACGCAGATAAAGTTTCCTGTGAGGGCATGGAGACGGGCGTAGACGATACGCTCTTCCTGGATCCGTTCCTCCGCCTGCCGCTTTTTCATAAGCTCATCGATATCTGCTACAGCGATAACGATGAAACGCTCATCGTCCTCCATCCTGGAAACCTTCATGTTCACATAAAACGAATTTTCGTTTCCTGCCCCCGATCTTTGATCGGCTTCCTTTCTTATTCTGCGGTAGGTCAGTTCATATACATTGGACTGTTCCAACACCCTGGCAAGGAACTCCCGGTTCATGGCCTTTACGAACTTCTCCTGGTCTTCCGGATGAACGAACAGTTTCGCGTCCCTCTCACAGCCCTCAAAGAAATCTGTGCCTCTTCGCGCCTCACCAAGCACTCCGAGCTCATCGTCCGTATGGAACTCGATAAACTCGTCAGTGTCCATATTGACATGGTACAAATCTGTATATCCCCGTGCCAGCGCATGGGCAATGTGGGAGTAAACAATGTCGCTGCTCCGTCCCCTGTCGCAGGCTTCCTTTTCATTTTCAACTATGATGTTTTCCATAACATCATGAACGGACTGACCACAGGGAAGCCGTCCCTGGATATGATCTTCAAATCTGGATCCGCTGTTCATCTTTACATCCTTCCTTCAGCAAACTTTGCCTCAGCACTTTGTATTCTCCCTCTCTTTCTATGATTGTATCATAATAAACTCCACCAGTTTTGCCTTTAGCATTTCTTTATGAAATCCCTCACGGGTGATGATGAAAAGAAAGCCACTGTGCCGCGATAGAGGAGGAGGCACATATAGTACTACGAAATGAACATCGCATCGCCGAAGGAGAAGAAACGGTAGCGCTCTTTTACTGCGGTCTCGTAGGCGGCGAGTGTCTGCTCTCTTCCGGCGAAGGCTGATACGAGCATGATCAGGGTGGATTCAGGCAGATGAAAGTTCGTGATCAGGGCATCCATGACGCGGAAGCGGTATCCGGGATAGATGAAGATTCCCGTATCCATCTCGCCGCTCCTGACCTTCCCGTCCTCATCCGCCATGGATTCCAGAGTCCGGCAGCTGGTGGTTCCCACCGCGATGACACGACGGCCGGACGCGTGTGTTTCGTTGATCAGGCGGGCTGTCTCAGGGGTGATCATGCAGTGCTCCGTATGCATGTGGTGCTCTGTGATCTCCTCCACCTTGACGGGACGGAAGGTTCCCAGTCCCACATGGAGGGTCAGCTGGGCGATGTTTACTCCCCTGTCCCGGATACGGCCTAACAGCTCGTTCGTAAAATGCAGGCCGGCGGTCGGCGCGGCGGCGGAACCGTCAAACTTTGCGTACACGGTGTTGTAACGCGTCCGGTCCGTGAGCGTGTGTGTGATGTACGGGGGCAGGGGCATCTCTCCCAGAGTGTCCAGGATCTCCTCAAACACGCCGTCGTACTCAAACCGGACATAACGGTTGCCGTCGTCAGCGATCCGGATCACCTCGCCCTTCAGGATCCCTCCGCCAAATGAGATCCTCGCGCCGATCCTGCATTTCTTCCCGGGACGGACCAGTGTCTCCCAGGTTGACTCCATATTCTTCACACGGCTGAGGAGAAGCACCTCAACAGCCGCACCGGTTCCCTCCTTCTGCCCGATCAGCCTTGCCGGGATCACCTTCGTGTTGTTGAGCACGAGCGTGTCTCCCGGATCAAGGAGATCTGCGATCTCATGGAAATGGCGGTGTGTAATCTCTCCCGTCCTGCGGTCCAGACACATCAGCCTCGATGCGCTGCGGTCAGAAAGCGGATCCTGCGCGATCAGTTCCTTCGGGAGGTCATAGTAAAAATCGGATGTTTTCATGATTGTGTTCTCCTGAGCGCGGACACTTCGCGGCATTGCCGCCCGGTCGCGGCTGCCGTCGCATACGGCAGGATCCTTCTGCACCGATTCGGACTGAACCGATCCGTGCAGAAAGACCCTGCCGTCCGTGGTTCGTAGTATACGCACATACTGGAAAGAGGACAGCGAATCGTGTCCTCTTTCCGAATCTTATTTGAAAGCCCGAAGTGCCGGTGCCCCGCCTTTTGACTCCTAGCGTAAAGCCAGGTGGGTAACCGCAGCATACGTCTCTGCCTTCCGTTC
>ONVT01000311.1 GCA_900321365.1 uncultured Eubacteriales bacterium
ATATACAGGAAAAGAGGAACACATGAAAAAAGAATCCACAGGCAGGATAACAACTGTCAAGCAACTTGAGGCGAAGCTGGCTGCCATGAAAAAAGCGCAGGACCAGTTTTCCTCCTTCACCCAGGAGCAGGTCGACCGGATCTTCTTTGAAGCGGCGCTGGCCGCAAATAAAGCAAGGATCCCGCTTGCGAAGATGGCGGTAGAGGAAACCGGCATGGGTGTCGTGGAGGACAAGGTCATCAAGAACCACTTCGCTGCCGAGTACATCTACAACGCATACCGCAGCACGAAAACCTGTGGCGTGATCGAGGAAGACTCCGCCGCAGGCATCCGGAAGGTCGCGGAGCCGATCGGCGTGATTGCGGCGGTCATCCCCACGACAAACCCGACCTCAACCGCGATCTTCAAGACACTGATCTGCCTGAAGACGCGGAACGCAATCATCATCAGTCCCCATCCCCGGGCAAAGAACTGTACGATCGAGGCGGCGAGGATCGTCTATGAGGCAGCGCTTAAGGCCGGCGCACCGAAGGATATCATCTCATGGATCGACGAGCCTTCCCTCGATCTGACCAACCTTGTCATGCGCGACTGTGACTGTATCCTGGCGACCGGCGGCCCGGGAATGGTCCGCTCTGCCTATTCATCAGGCAAGCCCGCGCTGGGCGTCGGCGCCGGCAATACGCCCGCGATCATTGACAGCACTGCCGATCTGCGCCTGGCAGTCAACTCCATCATTCACTCGAAAACATTTGACAACGGCATGATCTGTGCCTCGGAGCAGTCAGTCACGGTTCTTTCGGATGTGTACGATGAAGTGCGCAGGGAGTTCGAAAAGCGCGGATGTTATTTCCTGGACGATAAGCAGACCCGGAAGGTGGGGAAAACCATCATCATCAACGGCTCGGTCAACGCCAGGATCGTCGGCCAGAGCGCATACACGATTGCGAAGATGGCCGGCATCGAGGTTCCCGAACATACAAAGGTCCTGATCGGTGAGGTGACGAGGACAACTGTCGCGGAGCCGTTTGCCCATGAAAAGCTCTCACCGGTGCTTGCCATGTACAGGGCTGAGGATTATGACCAGGCACTGGATATCGCCGAAAAGCTCCTGCTGGACGGCGGGCCGGGCCACACTGCGTCCCTGTTCATCGACCCGGACGAGAAGGAGAAGATCCTGCAGCACGCCGAGCGTATGAAAGCCTGCCGGATCGTCATCAACATGCCTTCCTCCCAGGGCGCGATCGGCGATCTGTACAACTTCCGGCTGCTTCCCTCTCTCACACTCGGCTGCGGTTCCTGGGGCGGCAATTCCATCTCCCACAACGTCGGCGTGATGGATCTTCTGAATATCAAGACGGTTGCTGAGAGGAGAGAGAATATGCTGTGGCTGAGACTTCCGGAAAAGGTGTATTTCAAGAGGGGATGCATGGATACCGCGCTGGATGAGCTGGGAACTCTCATGCATAAAAAGAAGTGCTTCATTGTGACGGATACGTTCCTGTATCAGAACGGATACGTGAAACCCATCGAGGAAAAGCTCGACCAGCTGGGAATCCGGCATACCTGCTTCTATGATGTCGCTCCGGATCCGACGCTCCAGTGCGCACAGGAAGGAACAAGACAGATGGTCTCCTTCGGGCCGGATGTCATCATCGCGCTCGGAGGCGGCAGCGCGATAGACGCCGCGAAAATCATGTGGGTGATGTACGAGCATCCGGATGTGAACTTTGAAGACATGGCCGTGGACTTCATCGACATCCGCAAACGCATCTATGTCTATCCGGAAATGGGAAAGAAGGCGTATTTCGTGGCGGTCCCGACCTCCTCGGGAACCGGATCCGAAGTGACGCCGTTTGCCATCATCACGGACGCGCAGACCGGCACCAAATGGCCGCTTGCGGATTATGAACTGCTGCCGGATATGGCGATCGTTGACACCGACAATATGATGAACCAGCCGAAGTCCCTGACCAGCGCGTCCGGAATCGACGTCATGACACACGCACTCGAGGCGTATGTCTCCGTGATGGCTTCGGATATGACCGACGGAATGGCGCTGAAGGCAACTCAGCTTGTGTTCGACTATCTCCCCTCCGCCTATGAAAACGGAGCGAAGGACCCGGCCGCCAGAGAGCACATGGCGCTGGCCGCGACACTGGCAGGAGAGGCATTTGCCAACGCGTTCCTGGGCCTGAACCACAGCATGGCGCACAAACTGGGAGCCTACCATCACATCCCGCACGGCGTGGCAAATGCGCTGCTTCTGACGTATGTCATGCGCTACAACGCAAACCCTGTCCCGACGAAGATGGGAACCTTCCCGCAGTATGCGTACCCACACACGCTTGAGCGCTATTGCGAGATCGCACGCTTCAACGGACTCGTGGGAAAAACGGACGAGAAGACCTTCGACCTGCTGATCGAAAAGCTGGAGAACCTGAAGAAGACAATCGGAATCCCTGCCTCCATTCAGGAATTCGGCGTGAAGGAAGAAGACTTCCTTGCGACGCTGGATGAGATGACAGAGAACGCGTTTAACGACCAGTGCACGGGAGCCAATCCGAGATACCCGCTGATGAGTGAGATCAGGCAGCTGTACCTTCTGGCCTTCTACGGGAAGGACACGAAGGAAGCGGCGAAGATCTGAAGATGGAGAGGAAAAACACAATGGCAGAAAGAATTATCCTCAAACAGAGGCCGAATAAAACCGTATACCGCGAGGGGACTGTGGTCATCAAGGAATATGTCCCCTCTCATCCGAAAGACGCCGTGTTCAGTGAAGCCTATATTCATTCCTGTGTGGAAAGCAGCGGCCTGTCGATTCCGAAGATCCTCTCCGTCGTCCCCCAGGACGGCGGATGGGCGCTTTCGATGGAATATATAGAAGGCAGAACACTGGCGCAGATGATGGAGGAGCATCCCGAAAAGGCGGAAGAATATCTGGAGAGGCTGGTGGAAATCCAGCTTGAAGTCGGAAGCTGCCGGGTACCGAGGCTCCGCAATACCCGCTCCAAGATGGCTGAGGTCATCAAATCCATGGAAGAGCTTGACAAGTCGACGCGCTATGAGCTGCTGGTGCGCATTCACGGCATGAAACAGCATACCAAGCTGTGCCATGGGGATTTCGTTCCTGAGAATGTCATCATCCGTGAGGACGGCAGCTACTGCGTGCTCGACTGGACACACGCCACGTCCGGAAACGCGGGGGCTGACGCGGCGATCACCTATATGCGCTTCTGTCTGTCCCAGCCGGAGTATGCGGATGAATACCTGCGCATCTTCTGCGAGAAGTCCGGCATGTCGCTGAACTATGTGCAGACGTGGATGCCGGTTGTTGCCGCGGTGCAGCTGTCAAAGCATAAGGAGTCTGAGGAAGAGCTGCTGTCGCAGTGGATCCAGGTTGCGGAGTATCAGTAAAGGTATCATCGTGGAAGAGCAGAAGATCATCAGAAAACTGTCCCTGACCGGTATTCTGGGAAATGTGTTCCTTTCGGCATTTAAGCTGTTTGCCGGTATCTTCGGGAAATCAGGCGCCATGGTTTCAGATGCCGTTCACTCTCTGTCTGACGTTTTCGCGACACTGATCGCCTATATCGGCGTGAAGCTGTCAAAACAGCCGGAGGACGCTGAACATCCCTACGGGCATGAAAGACTGGAATGCGTGGCCTCTCTGATCCTGGGCCTGATCCTTGCGGGGACAGGAATCGCAATCGGGTACGCCGGTATCCGGAAACTGTTTTTTTCGGAGGGATCCCTGGAGATCCCGACCATGCTGCCGCTCATCGCGGCAGTTGTATCGATCGTCGTAAAGGAAGGCATGTACCGGTACACAATGTACTACGCCCGGAAGATGGACTCGGATGCCTTCCGGGCAGACGCCTGGCATCACCGTTCAGACGCCATTTCGTCGATCGGCTCTTTGATCGGCATTGCCCTGGCCCGGATGGGGTTTCCCTTCATGGATCCCGTGGCAGGCCTGGTTATCTGTGCGCTGATCCTTAAGGTTGCTTATGATATCTCCAGGGACGCGGTCTCCAAGATGCTGGACACGTCCTGCAGTGATGCCTTTGAACAGAAGTTGAGAACCTTTATCCAGGAACAGCCGGGCGTGGAGCAGATCGATCTGCTTCACACCCGTCTGTTCGGGAATAAAGTCTATGTTGATCTCGAGATTAGAGTGAGAAGAGATATCTCACTGGTCGACGCGCATTCCATCGCCGAAAGCGTCCACAGCAGCGTCGAAAAACGCTTCCCAAACGTAAAGCATATCATGATCCACATTAATCCGGATGAGAAGGATCCGGCAGATCAACCGGAATGAGATCCGGCAGATCAACCGGAATGATCCTCTTTCACATAATAATGCCTCTCCAGCCATCTGGACAGTCCGTCCAGGCCCGGATAGATGATCCTCTCGCTGATGTTGAGATGATCCAGAAGATCCCTTGCCTGCCAGCGAAGCTCCTTCTTTATGATGAACCGCACAGTATTGTTCGTGTATTTCCACAGAAACTCTTCTATATCATCCATGTCCGACGGGATGACGGAAAAGAATGAAAACTGGCTGCTGTCGGACATTCCGCGATATATGAACAGGGAACGGAAACGATCCAGTTCCTCCCGGTATCGCTGCTCTGTGATTAGCTCGGATATTCCGAACATGTCGTCAATGATATACGTTTTATACATGGCCCGATCATTCCCCCTCACGAACTGTCATCCTGTCATCCGTCTCATAATTGCAGGCCCGTTCTCCTTCAGCCACCGGTCCCACTTGTGGTAGTCGGGAAAAACCCTCAGCACTTCCGCATAAAACTGTTTCGAATGATTCATCTCTTTCCGGTGACATAGCTCATGGACAACCACACTGTCGATCACCTCCGGCGGGGTCAGCATCAGGAGGCAGTTGAAGTTCAGGTTTCCCTTCGCACTGCAGCTGCCCCACCTGCTCTTCTGATTCCGGATCGTAATGCGGCCGTATGTCACTCCGACCCTGGGCGCATAGAACGCAACCCGCTGCGGAATAAACCGCAGCGCCTCCCGGGCCAGGTTACGAATCTCCTCCCTCGTGAGCCTCTCCTCAGGAGGCGGGGCCTGCTCCATTTTCCTCATCGCCTTTTCGATCCAGGCCCGGTGGGCGTTGATAAACTCATCAATCTGCTTCTGTGTGACCCTGTATGGAACACGGACGATAAGGCCTTCCGGTTTCATCTCCATCGACATGGTCCTGCGGTCTGATCGTATCAACCGGTAATTATTCTGATTTGCTGTCCAGTTCATTGATGGATTCTTCTATCCTGTCGTTTATCATCTCAGCCGGATCCCTCAAAAGATCCAATGTACTCCCGTCGAATATCTGCTCAACAACATGATCACCCCGTCGCAGCCGGAGATAATATTTCACATCATATTCCGTATGCTGACACCTGACGCTGATACCAACCCTGTTTTTCTTACAGAATTCAAACAGTTCTATGAAATTCATGTCTCGTTCCTTTCTGCTGCGTTGTTCCTTTCTGACTGCCGCATGCCGACGTCTCTCTTTTACAGATACCAGATGCGCCGTCCATTTTTCAAGTGCTTTTCCGGTATCCTGCTTTCACTTTCTGGTCGTTACAGAACTCCCAGGCGTCCAAGTTCCTTCATGGCAGAATCCGCATCCGTGAAAAGGAGTCCTGTCCCTCCGTAGGAAACCCAGTCGTCGATATTGCTCTGGAAGTCATCGATCAGAATGTCGTTTTTTCCATGACAGAAATTCTTCTTTTCCTGCCTGTATACAACATTCACTTTGATTTTCGGACCAAAGTATTTCTCCATCCAGCGGATCTTGTCCTCTCCCGCGCCTGTGATATGCCGCTTCGGTTTCGGAATCCCGGTAAGGATCTCACAGCGGTCTCCATATCTGTCCATCAGTGTGCGGAGCATGGCCTCCGCACCTGGGATCAGTTCCAGCCGTCCGTAAAAATGATTGACTTTCGCAACGGCCGCCCACAGGCGGTCATTGTCCGCCTCGGTCGCCGCCATCTGATCGACCGGTTCTATTGCGCACAGTTCCCGCACGCCCCTGTCAAAGTCAGCAAGCACGCCGTCCATATCGAAGTATATTCTGTCAACAACCATAGATTTCCTCTCCCTCCCGCGCGCTGCTTTCGCGCGAGGATGCACACGGATTCGCAAAGGAA
>ONVT01000237.1 GCA_900321365.1 uncultured Eubacteriales bacterium
AAAGCGCCGCAGTGCGGAGATCATCGGGGTTTTCGCAAAACATAATTTCTACGCGAACGGTCTCACACCGGAAGAACTGCGCACCACGCTGGAGGATCTGGGACCGACTTATGTCAAGATCGGGCAGATCATGTCCAGCCGTCTGGACCTGCTTCCGGAGAGCTACTGCAAGGAGCTTGAAAAGCTGCGCCAGAATGTGCAGGAGCTCGACCCGAAGCTGGCAAGGGAAGTGATCGAGCAGGAGACCGGGAAAAAGATCGACGAGATCTACAAGGAGTTCCGGGACAAGCCCCTGGGATCCGCCTCCGTCGGGCAGGCTCATTATGCCGTGCTTAAGGACGGCAGGAAGGTTGTGACAAAGGTGCAGCGTCCGTACATCGCGGACATGATGCGCCAGGATTTCGTCATGCTGAAGAAGCTTGCGAAGGGCTTCAGCAAGGTCGGGGAAGGCTCGGACGATTCCGATAACCAGATGGACCTGGTAGAAGTCATCGAAGAATTCGAGAAGGTGACGGAGGAGGAGCTGGATTTCCGCGTTGAAGCGCAGAATACGAAGTTCTTCAAGGAAAACTGCATCGAGGATGAGACAAAGATCAACTGCCCGGACGTGATTGACGAGCTGACGACAGAGCGCATCTTTACGATGACGTTTGTGGACGGCTACTCCATCTCGAAGAAGGAACGCCTCGCTGAGGACGGGTATGACGTGGAAGAGATCGGACGCAACATCGTCGACAGCTACGCCCACCAGGTGCTGGATGTAGGCGTTTTCCACGCGGATCCTCACCAGGGAAACATCATGGTCCAGAAGGGCGTGCCGATGTGGATCGACTTCGGCATGATCGGACGTCTCTCCGAAGGGGACATCGGCATCATCCAGTCCCTGGTTCTGGCAGTACTGGAAAAGGATGTGGAGACGATGGCGAATGCCATCATGAGCCTGGGCGCTGCTTCCCCGAAGACCAACCGGGATCGTATGATCGAGGATCTGGATGTCTTCATGGATCAGTTCGTGAATGTGACCAGCATCAACGACCTGGATATGTCGGCGTTGTTCGACGAGATCTGCGTTCTGGCGGACAAACACCACATCAAGCTGCCGGGGCGCTTCACCATGCTGGTACGCTCCCTGGCGACCATCGAGGGCGTGATCGAGCAGCTGTGCCCGTCTCTGAATCTGTTTGAGATTATCTCAGGGAAGCTGATGGAGCGCGCGAAGAAGAGCTTTGACCTGGAGCAGGAGATCATCGGCATCGGGAAGGACGCACTGGAGATCAGCAAGAAGGCGGCAAAGATCCCGGCGCTGGCGTCGGACGTCCTCAAGGGCGTCGCCAGAGGACGGACGAAGATCAACCTCGAGCTGACCGGGTATGAGGAACTGATCAAAAAGGGCAGTGATTCCATCAAAAACGTGGTGCTCGCGCTGTTTGCCTGCATCCTGTTTGTCGGATCATGCATCCTGACTCTTTCGGACATAACGCCAAAGGCACCGGGCGGGATTCCCGCAGTCGCGGCAATCGGACTGATCTTTTCCATCGCGCTGGGAATCTTCACGGTCAGGAATATCGGAAAGAAAAAATAAATAAAGAGGAGGTTTAATTCATGGAAGTCAGAAGAATAAGCATTCGTGAGGCAAAGAAGAGAATTAAGAACGATCCGGAACTCAGCAAAATGCTGGTTCGCAGCGGATGGAAGGAAATCGCGCTTGATCTGGACGGCGACGGAATTGCGGATGTGGCATTTTCCGCTGAAAGGCCCGGACGGAAGATCGATACGATGGCTGTCGATCTGAGCGGCAGGGGTGAGTTCGATCTTTACCTGCATGATCTGGACGGCAACGGTATCCCGGATACGGTCATGGTGGTGCCGGAAGGTTCGGATGACCGGCAGATCATCGCGTTCGGCGGGGAGGTTGAGCTTGGTTTCATCAACCTTGGCGTGAAGGTCGCGAACCTGCTGGTGGCCGAGGACTTCATGAACAGGGAACTGGGAATCTCCCTTGCGGATCTTGCCGCGTACATGAAGCTGAACGCCGCTGTCATGATGCTTGAGATCGAGAAGCGGGAGAAGGCGCAGGGGATTGAAAAGGTCGGTTACTATCTCAACGATTCTGTGACGTATTACCTGGCGACCGTGGATGGAACGAAGCCGAGAGTAAGGCCGTTCGGAACCGCCCTTCTTGATGACGGGAAGCTGTATATCCAGACCGGGAAGGGGAAAGCGGTTGTGAAGCAGATTGCGGAGAATCCGTTCGTGGAGATCTGCGCCAGCATGAACAACGGAACCTGGCTTCGTATTTCCGCCGAGCTTGTGGAGGACAACAACCATGACGTCAAGGTGAAGATGCTGGATAAGATGCCGGTCCTCAAGGAGATGTACAGCGCGGATGATGACAGCATGGAGATGTATTATCTCAAGGACGCGACAGCGACCTTCTGTTCCTTTACGTCGGAACCTGAGGTGGTGACGTTCTGATATGAGAGGACTTACATTAAGAAGAATCGCTGAGGTGACAGGCGGAGAATTCCGCCTGTCATTTCTGAGCGGGGAAGGCGGATATGAGTGCCTGGATCCTGTGCAGGCGGATCAGGCACTCAAAGACAGGCGCGGTGCTGTCGAAGCTGCGCTGGACATGGAGGTGTCCTCGATCGTGACGGACAGCCGGAAGGCCGGCAGAAATTCACTGTTCGGGGCGATCGTCGGGGAAAGAGTGGACGGAAACGCCTTTGTCAGTGCCGTGTTCGCGCAGGGGGCCGCGTGTGTTCTCACGGAGCGGATGCTGGATAAGGAGGATCTGTTCGGAAAGGACGGCGCCGCGGCGGAAAATGGGCGCGCCTGGATCCGGGTGGAGAATACCATATCCGCGCTCGGAGAGATCGCGGCGGAGTATCTGAGGATGCTGGGCACTCCCGTGGTAGGAATCACGGGCTCCGTGGGAAAGACATCGACGAAGGAGATGATCGCGTCTGTCCTGGCCCGGAAGAAGCGCACCAGAAAGACCGAGGGGAACTTCAACAATGAGCTCGGCCTTCCTCTGACCGTATTCAGCCTGGAGCCGGAGGACGAAGTGGCGGTTCTCGAGATGGGGGTGAGCCATTTCGGCGACATGACCGCGCTGGCCCGGATTGCCCGCCCCGGCAGGATGGTGATCACGAACATCGGTACATGCCATCTGGAATTCCTCAGGGACCGCGAGGGTATCTTCCGCGCCAAAACGGAGGTCTTCGATTATATGGAGGAAGGCTCACAGGTCTTCCTGAATGGCAATGACGACCTGCTCCGCCGGGTTGTGGATGTCAATGGAACCCGTCCGGTCTTTTTCGGCGTGGACAGCCGCCTGGCGGGCGTGTCTGATCTCTCCGCCGGTCCTGTGGTGGAATACCCCGCGCTCCTGCCGGAGCGACAGTGTGTCACGGTCACTTCGATGAAGGCACTCGGATTCGAGGGGACAGAGTGCACAATCAAAGCTCCGGAGGGAACATTTACGGCACTGGTCCCGGTTCCGGGGATCCACAACTGCTCCAATGCAGCCGCCGCGACAGCGGTCGGCCTGAGCTTCGGGATGAGCCTGGAGGAGATCCGGAAGGGAATCGAATCGGCAAAGACCATCTCCGGGCGCTTCCGTGTCCTGAAGGCGGATGGCCTGACGGTGATCGATGACTGCTATAACGCGAATCCCGTTTCCATGAAATCTTCCCTCCTGGTTCTGTCAGGCGCGGACGGAAGAAGGTGCGCGGTGCTCGGCGACATGGGCGAGCTTGGTGAGGCTGAGATCGCTCTTCATGAGGACGTGGGTGCGTATGCCGCATCCTGTGTGGATCACCTCATCGCAGTGGGGCCGATGTCCCGTGCCATGTATGAAGCGGCGCTGAGGGAGAATCCCGGACTGTCCGCCTCCTGGTATGAGAGTGTGGAGGAGTTCCTTTCGCATGTGGAGGAGGAAGTTAGAAAGGGTGATACCGTGCTGGTCAAGGCAAGCCATTACATGCAGTTTCAAAGGATCGTGGAGGCTCTGACATGATCATCATCGCGGGTCTGGGCAATCCCGGGCGCAAATACGCAAAGACGCGGCACAACTGTGGCTATGAAGCGCTTGATGCCCTTGCGGACCGCTATAAGATCCGGGTATCTCAGGAGAAGTTCCGCTCGCTGTGCGGAACCGGCACCATTGACGGCGTCAGTGTGCTGCTGATGAAGCCACTGACCTTCATGAATCTCAGCGGCGAGGCCGTGCAGCAGGCATGTGCCTGGTACGGGGCGGATCCCGCGACGCAGCTGATCGTTATGTACGATGACATCAGCCTGGATCCCGGCCGGATCCGTGTCCGGGCTAAAGGCTCGGCAGGCGGGCACAACGGGATGAAGAGCATCATCCAGATGCTTGGAACGGAGCAGTTTCTGCGTGTCCGCATCGGTACGGGGCGCCAGCCGGATGATTACTGCCAGGTCGACTGGGTGCTGGGACGGTTTCCCCTGTCGCAGCGCGCGGTGATGACAGAGGCTTATGACCGCGCTGCCCGGGCCGCTGCGGCGCTTCTGACACAGGATCCGGAAAAAGTGATGAGTGAATATAACTCAGCCGGGGAGAACCCCGGCTGAGTTATAGCCTCCGGCAGGATGCCGGGACGCGCAGAGGAAGGCGCTTTTGGCGCCGCGCGTCCCGGCGTCAGGTCTGCCGAAGGCAGACCTGAATTATACTGGTTAACCTTAGCGATTTCCAAGCGTCAGCGCCGGAAAGCGCTTAGTTTAACCGCATATACCGCGGT
>ONVT01000073.1 GCA_900321365.1 uncultured Eubacteriales bacterium
AGATCCGCCGACCGGAAGGAGTTGAAGTAGCGGTTCAGGGTCGGGAGGAGCGTGACGCAGCTCATCAGAAGGCCGGTCACATACGCGCAGACCATACGAACAAGCAGTGAGAAGAATGCCCTCACCCTGTCGTGTGTATAAAGCACGAAGAACCGGATCAGGACATAGATCAGCAGGGCGACGGAGCTGATGTACATGAAGTAGTAATTCGAGGTAAACCCCAGGTACACCATAAGGCTGAAAAGGACGAAGGAGTGCCTGCGCTTTTTCTCCATCATGTATTCCGCGCCGAGAAGAAGGAGCGGGGTGACAATCATCGGAGCCACATAGATGGGATGGACGATGCCCAGCTCAAACACATACCCGCAGAACAGGTATGTCAGCGCGCCCGACAGCACCCGGATTCCCTCCGCCTTCCAGTGGAAGGCATACAGGGAAAATGCAATCCCCGCCAGGTACAACCTCAGGAAAATCAGGAACGCGTACAGCTGTTCCGTATACGCCGCCGGGACAAAGACAGACAGGTAGTCCAGCGGATGGAAGCGGACAACCGAGTTGATGTCATCCCCCATCCCGATGGTAAAGTCATATGTCCTGACAGAAAACCTGCCGTGCAGGAAGTTCTGCGCCGTCTCACGCAGCCACTCCCCCATGTATCTGAGCTGAAGGATATACTGGGACTGCCCGTCCCCGTTGCCCACAAAGGATTTCCCCGCTGTCAGGAACGGCAGAAAGACAAGGAGAGAAACCAGCGCAAATACAGCCGTATAGACCAGTACATACCGGCGGTTGATTCTCGTGTCACGCATCGTTTTTCCTCCGGCCGGACCGCCTCTCGAGATAAAACAGCACCAGGAAGACAAGAATCGCGGCAATCGCGGCCAAACAGCCCGTCTTCCCTCCGGGCGTCGCATAAGAAAGGGTAATGGTATGGCTGCCTTCCGGAAGCAGGATTCCCTGGTACAGCACGTCTGCCTTCAGAGGGAGGATCCCCTTCTGCGCGTCGCCGCCCTGTCTGATCTTCTCCCCGTCAACCATCAGGGTCCATCCCCTGGCCTCGGGCAGCGACAACACCAGAATTCCCGGCGAATCAAAATGCACCGTCCCCCCGACGAAGCCGTCTTCGATAACCTCGTCCTCCAGCGCCTGGCTGTTCAGCTTTTCAATCTTCTCCTCATAGCCATCCGTCGGAACATAGAGAACGCTGGCGCTGTCCAGGCTGTACTCTCCCGCCTTCAGGAAGGTCAGCACGGCGCTCTGCTCCCCGTCCGATTCACTGCTGCCCAGATGGACCAGGTAATCTTCTCTTCCGGTGTTGTAGAGCTGCTCGCTGCTGCGGATGTTGATGTTGGTCCGGTGTCCTTTTGTGCGGAGTCTCAGATTGGCCTCCTGTGCCTTCGTGTCCAGCCCCTGCAGGAGAAGATACGCGTCATATCCCGCCCTCTCCTCCCAGGAGAAGGTCAGGGTTCCCTTCCGCCCGGCATGGATGGTCCCGTCAGCGCAGGACAGGTCCTTTCCGGATGAGGGAAGAGAAATCTGACTGGATTCGATCTGGCACTGAGGAGAGTCAATCTCCTGAAGGCCGGCCTGTCTGAGCACTGCGGCGGGGTCATTTTCCCCTTTTCCGCTGTCCTCGACAACAACCGCCTCCAGCTGCACCATCTCTTTTTCAAGCGCGTCAAGCGCGTCATAGTTCTCCCTTGTAATGAACGTTCTGCTGCTGAAGCCGAAAGACAGTGGCATCATGCATTCATACACCCTGACTCCCTTCCCCTCATAGACAGGCTCCCCGGTGAAGCCGTACGGGACACATCCTCCGTCCGAATCTTTCGTGATGAAATACCTGACATGGGCGAGATTCATCGATGCCGGCCGGGCATCCATTCCCCTCAGCGTCGTGATCGCATCCATGCAGAGGTTGTTCTGGCTCATCATGGCGTCCATCAGATGCGCGTTCAGGATACTGTTGTACTCGGAGGTACTGTTGTAATCCGAGAAAATGGAGCTGTTCTCCCGTCCGTGCTTTACATTATATCCCTCAACCCGGTAGAACGTCTCGTCCTCGATCAGGGAGGCACCCCTGGACCTGAAATAATTCTCATAGGCGGAAAGGGTCCTGCCGGCCTTCACGTACTGCTTCGTGAGGGCACCGAATCCCGGCGCGTAGGTCATAAAGCTGCTCACCAGAGTAGACAGGCAGGTGATCAGCAGGATGCAGCGCCGGACGGTCTTCACTCCTCTTTTCCTCACCAGCGGAGACAGGAGAACCACAAGGCAGATTACAAGCTCGGCAGCGGCAGCGGCATTGTAGGGATTGATGCCGGAGAAAAGCGTCTGCACAAGGACGCCGGCAAGAAACATGCCGCTGAGGACACAGATCAGGATCAGCTGACGCCTGGTCAGGCCTGCGAACATGTCAGCGGTAAACACAACCGCCATGGCACAGCACATGGCAAGAAGAAACACCCAGCGGCTGTTCTCCCTGTTGAAGAACGCGAGCACGTACCCCGCTCCCGGGACAAGCAGCACCACCAGGCACGCGAGGATCATCTTCTTCAGCGTGCCATACATTTTCCAGGAGAGTCCGAAAAGCGCCGCGAGGCAGGGCAGGACAATCACGGCATAGTTCAGGTCCGTCCCGTTTCCGGAACTCAGATACGGACTGATCAGATTCAGGAACCACGCGATGTAACGTCTTTTGTCATCATACAGAAGAAGCTCCAGCGTCTCCGCGCTCTGCGGAAGGCGGGCGCTCGCAAGGTATCTCTGGATCATCGGCCAGAGTGTCATCATGGACATGGCAAGGCCGAGCAGGTAGGCGGCCGTCATTCTCCACAGGAGGGAGAAAAAGCTGCGGACGCGGTTTTCTCTGTATATCTCAAAAAACCGGACCAGGACATAGATCAGCAGCGCGGCCGACATGATGTACATGAAGTAATAATTGCTCCAGAATCCCAGAAAGACGGAGAAAATGAACAGGCAGTACCCTTTCCGGTGCATGGCCTTCTCTGCCCCGAGCAGCAGCAGCGGGAGTACGATGAACGGTGCCGCGTAGATCGGATGGTTCACGACCCTGATCAGCATGAATCCGCAGAATACATAGACTACCGATCCGGAGAGCACATTGACGGCAGAAGTGGTGCCTTTCCTGGAGAAGGCAAACACGGAAAATGTCAGGCCTGCCGTATAAAAACGCAGCAGGAGGATCACCTCGTACAGGATCTCGGTATATTTTGACGGTACAAAAACCGACAGGAAATCAAACGGATGAAAGCGGACAATCTGGCCGATGTCATCCCCCATTCCGATGGAAAAGTCATAGGAAGGCAGTGAAAAGTTCCCGTGCAGGATCTGTTTCAGGGCATCACGAAGATACTGCCCCATATAGCGCAGATAGACGATGTACTGGCTCATGCCGTCAATCTTCTTGACAAGCGAGGTCCTGCCTGCGATAAACGGAGAAAAGACCAGGACGGACATGGCCAGGAACAGGAGCGTATACCGGATTACATAGGTCCGGTTCACACGCAAAACTGCTTTATGAGAAGAATCCAAAAGAATTATCCTCCGATGATTCTGATCGGGTATTACAAGATTATAAGTGGGTGCCGAAATGATGTCAATGCAGGCAAGTCACACCGCCG
>ONVT01000277.1 GCA_900321365.1 uncultured Eubacteriales bacterium
CCTCCTCCGCGCAGATCGCCTGGACGGATCCGACGACAGGACAGGGGTATGACGCCTACGGGAACCCGGTGTACCAGTAATACTAAGGAATACAATCACAAGATGAACGATTATACCATGCAGGGGACTCATGAACCGGATGAGGTGATCCCTGCCTCCTACACAAAAGAAGAGCTGGCGGCGGCCGTGAAAGTTCCTCCGCTGGTAGAGCAGGACCTGCGCCGCATCATCAATGACCGGCTGGAGCAGTGCGGTCTTTATTTCCGGTGCTTTTCCAGGACCAAGACAGCCCGGTCCATGGCCCGCAAGTTCGAGCTGAAGGACCTGAGCGAGGAACACAAGCTGCAGGATCTGATCGGCGTGCGCATCAATCTGTACTTTGACGATGATGTGGATATCTGCAGGAACATCATGGCGCAGACCTTCGACGTCATTGAGTGGTCCACCTCCAAAAGGAGCGAGGATGAATTCAAACCGGCGAAGCTCAATGGCGTGTTCCGCCTGCCCGGATACCTGAAGTCGGAGATTTCCCCCCAGACCTTTGAGATGTGTATCGATGACACCTTTGAGATCCAGATTAAGACCATGTTTTTCGAAGGCTGGCATGAAGTTGAGCACGATATGAGATACAAGGGGGAGGAGCTGTGGAGCCATTATCCCGGTTTTTCCCGCTATTTCAACTCGATTCTTGCAACGCTGGAGCTGTGTGATAAGTCGATGGTCACGCTCTTCGAGGATCTGGGACATGCGCTGTACAAGTCCGGCCGCTGGAGCGACATGATCAAAAGCCATTTCCGCCTGAAGCTCGGGGAAGCCCAGCTCTATCCGGAGGTGGCGCAGATCCTGAATGAGGACATGATCCGGCCGGACAACCTGGCAAAGAAGATCTTCCGCACGCCCAGGCCGGTCCTGATCGGACAGCTGCTTTCCAGGACGCGCCATGTGCCGATCAATGTCAATACGATCATCGCACTGTTAAATGAAAGCGTTTTTCATGATGACAGGCTCACGGAGGTGTTCCGCAAGGCCGACGTGTTTAACGACGGGCGGGAGGATTCCGAGACGGAGTCAAGGACCTATGAGCTCCGGCCTCTGAGGCGGCATGTTGCCTTCCAGATGAAGACCAGGCTGGACGGGAGCCGTCTGAAGAAGGAGGAGGAGCCTTCCATGGAGGTTCTCTTCTCCCAGTGCGCGAAGATGATCTGGAAATGGGTCCTGGCCAAGTACGGGGTTCTGTTCCACAGTATGCCGGAGGAGGTCCAGACGTACCACGCGGATCTTCTTGCCTACCATGTTGCAGTGAAGTATCATCCGGACCGTTATGTGATGAATGTTCATGTCCGCCACATGGATCCGGAGGTGGGAGGCAGGATCTGGTACTCCGAGGCGCAGGTATATGAGCAGAAAGAAGGCGGGGAGGGCGCGACGCCCGGCCTGTGGCTGAAGGTTCTGAACGGGTATGCCCAGCCGGAGCGGGAGAATTCCGCGACCGTGGAGCGTCAGTCGACGTATTTTTCCTACCCCGGGTTCTATAAGAGCATCGTGGACAATATCGGGGTCTTCAGCGCGCTTTCCTGTTCCGGAAGGCGGAGAATTGTGCGGGAAGAGGAGGCACAGACCATTGCGCGTGCGATCTCGGATCCGGAGCGGCAGTTCCCGATTGTGCTGATCATCTCAAAGGACGACGGGAACGGGATGATGGATGAGAACTGGCTGATGCAGTTCCGTGTTTCGGATTTTACCCGGACGGTGTGGAGGTATGCCCACGTTCTGTGCTGTTATGAGCCGGCGGGCAGGAAGATTCTGGAGCTTGCGGGCGATGTGCGGTATGCCAGCGAGCCGCAGGTACCGAGGTTTTATATCTACTGGCCGGATGGAACGCAGGATGATTATGGGACGGAGGATATCCGCAACTGCTCTTTCGGCCGCCACCTGGAGGCGCGCGGGGATGCGCGTACCTATGATATAGTCCATGGGGGACAGGCATTCTATCACCGGATTGTGACGGATCTTAGGGACTGGAATGTGAACGCGAATATGTGGGCGGGGTTCCAGCTCGATATTATGACGGACATTCCTGACTGAAGCTTCGGAAATGGACGAAGCAAACCAGAACGGTGATTTTGCACGATCCTCAGTGGAAAAGTTCACGAAAAATTAACGTATTTTTACAAAAAATGGCGCTTCTGCCCGGATCATGACGGATGATCCGGGCTTTTTTTATGCCCTGAAACACTATATTTGGCATGTGGAAAATGAAATATGGCACAAGATCATGTGATGGTCCGTTTTGAACAATATGCACAAAGGAGAAGGGAAGGAACGGATGTTCTATCTTGCGGCTTTGAAGAAAATCCATTAAGATACCATCATGAGTGGTAAATAGTGGTGAGTTGTGGGTCATAAGGGAGGAATTGTGGTGGATCATTCGGGGGGTTCCCGCAATTCCTGACGAAGCAGCTCCATGGGAGGCAGCCTGGCACGATGTTTTATGGTTCTTATAAAAACAC
>ONVT01000072.1 GCA_900321365.1 uncultured Eubacteriales bacterium
ACACCTGCACCGTCTGAGACACCTGCAGAAACACCTGCACCGTCTGAGACGCCTGCAGAAGTAACCGGCCTTGAAGAGATTCCTGCTGAAGTCACAACTCCGGGTGAAGGTGACACAGGGGAAGGAGACACAGGTGAAGGCGGTACGACCGATGAGGGCCAGCCCGGTGAGCCGGCTGCGGAACAGACTGTTCTTGCGGATCTGACTGCAGCAGATGAACATACTTCATTTGAACTGGATTACCTGGCGGCTCCGTCAAGCGGCTCCGGTACGGCATCGGGCAGCATGCCGTTTGTCCTTCGACTTGCCTGGGCAGATCTGGTTCCTGCCTCCGGATCTCTGACGATCACCGGCTCTGACGGTTCAGTCGCAGAATATGCAGACCTTTCCGCATACGGATCGGATACGGCCGGTTTCCGTATTGCGGGCGGAACCATGAATCCTGGTTCCTTCACGGAATGCACAGAGTTCTATATGGTGCCGAAGAACCGCGACACCCAAGCGGCGTTCAGCGCACAGGCGGGACAGTCTTATCAGATTACACTGAATGCACAGTTTGTCCGCACGACTGACAATGCGGTTGTCAACCTTTCGCTGACAGACTTCAGCCTGTCCGACAATCCGGAAGCGACGACTCCGGCAGCGGGATTCAGCCTGAACAGTTTGGATCTGTCACAGTTCAACTACGGTGGGGATTCCGTGAGCGCGAATATTGTATTCCCTGCAGATGCCGGGTACTGCATCGTCAGTGGGGATGCAGTGATCTCGACCTATGACGGACAGTACACGGATGGTATTGAAACCACTTCTGTCGGAGCAGCCGCAGAGGCTAATCCCCTGTCAGTCATGTCCCGAAACGGAGGAGATACAACCGTTGTTCTTGATTTCTTTGAGAGCAGGGAGGCACAGGAGGCCGGAGCCGAACCGTTATACAGTGTGACAGCAGTCGTTCCGTTCTTCTGATTGTTTACAACCAGGTAAAAACAGCATACCAGAACAAAAGGAACCTTCGGGTTCCTTTTGTTCAGAGACAATCCGTTCAGATCAGGCAGCGTTTTCGATCATGAGAATGCTGTCAGATGGAACACGGAACAGTCATGAGAATACTGTCCGGCGGAACACGAATCAGTCATGAGAAGGAGTATTGAGAAAATGAGCCAGAATGCAATGCTTGAGATTAAGAACTATTCAAAGTCATACGGCGGTGGAAAGAAGGCCGCAGACAACGTATCTCTCAGTGTCATGAGTGGAGACATTTATGGTTTCATAGGCCACAACGGCGCGGGCAAATCAACGACAATCCGCGCCGTGGTCGGCGTTCTGGATTTTACCGAGGGAGAAATCTATATAGACGGTCATTCCGTGAAGGATGAGCCAATGGAGTGCAAGAAGATCACGGCATATATCCCGGACAACCCGGATCTCTATGAGAATCTGACCGGGATCCAGTATCTGAATTTTATCGCGGATGTATTCGGTATCAGCACCGCTGAGCGGGAAGAAAGCATAAAGAGGTACGCGGATCTCTTTGAGATGTCGGATTCCCTGGGAGACCTGATCGGATCCTACTCTCATGGCATGAAGCAGAAGGTGGCGATCATCTCGGCGCTGATCCACAAGCCGAAGCTTCTCGTACTTGATGAGCCTTTTGTCGGGCTTGATCCGAAGGCCACCTTCACGCTGAAGGAAATCATGCATGAGATGTGCAGGGAGGGGACGGCCATTTTCTTCTCAACGCATGTTCTGGATGTGGCTGAGAAGCTGTGCAACAAGGTTGCGATCATCAAGAAGGGAAGGATTATTGCCGCCGGCACCATGGAAGAACTCACGGAAGGACATTCACTGGAAGAGGCATTTCTGGAGGTGGACAATGAAAAATAGCATGATTCTTCTGAAAACACTGCTGCTGTCCACGAGCCAGAGAAACATCTACAAGCACTCCACGGACAAAAAGAAGAAGAGGAAGATCATCGCCGGCTACATAGGAATTGCCATTCTGTATGCGATGATTATGGCATACTGTATTGCGGTCTGTATCGGATACGGCGAATACGGCCTGATCGAATCCGCACCGGTGATGTGCTCGCTTCTGATCAGTGTCCTTGCGTTTGTATTTACCATATTCAAGACAAACGGTTATCTGTTCCAGTTCCGGGAATACGATATGCTGATGTCTCTGCCTTTTGAAGTGCAGGCAGTGGCGGCATGCAAGTTTCTGTACATGTATATCAAAAGCCTGCCCTGGTATCTGAGCATCTCCATCGCCATGATGATCGGATACGGATACTATGCCCGTCCGTTCTTTGTCGTGTATCCGGTGTGGATCATCCTGACACTGCTTCTTCCGGTTATTCCGATGCTTGTCGCTGCCTTCCTGGGCTTCCTGATCGCGAAGATCAGCTCTGGATTTAGAAAGAGCAATATCATTCAGACCATCCTCACTTTTGTCTTTATGATATTCTGTTTTTCCCTCCGTTTCATCCTGTCTGACATCTTCAAGAACAACAAAGTCCAGGCGACGCTTGAAACGGCCTCCCAGGTGACAGGCAGTGCGGGGAGGATCTACCTTCCCGCCGGATGGTTCGCAGGTGCGGTCACAAAGACAGGCATCCTGGATATCCTTCTTCTGACCGGCGTGAGCGTATTGCTGTTTGTGATTGTATTTGCCATTGTCGGCAGATCTTACAGGAATATCAATTCCGCGCTCAGGTCTCACGCAGCGGCAAAGAAATACAGGATGACAGGCGCAAAGAAGAGAAGTGTAGTCTGCGCGATCGCCTATAAGGAGTTTAAGAGACTGACCGGATCTACGATTTATATGACGAACGCAGCGATGGGCGAGATCCTGGCTGTCCTGCTTGGCATCATCACGCTTGCAGTCGGCTTTGACCGGATTGTTTCGATTGTAACAGGGGACGCTCCCTTTGATCATTCCATTCTGACTCCCGCGATTCCGCTGATCGTCTACCTGTTAGTAGGAATGATGTCCACGACGGCCTGCTCGCCTTCCCTGGAGGGAAAGAACTACTGGATCCTCCAGAGCCTGCCGGTTGAAAAGAAGACAGTGTATCAGGGGAAAATGCTCTTCAATCTGTGCCTCACCATTCCGTTTATGGCTTTCTCGACACTGTGCCTGTGCATTTCAGCAAAGGTGCCTCCCGTGGGGACGGTATTGCATCTGGTGCTCGGATGTGCGCTGTGCGCATTTTCAACGGCCTGGGGATGTGTATGCGGCGTGAAGCATATGCGGCTTGACTGGGAGAATGAGGTTGAAGTCATCAAGCAGGGCGCCGCGGTTACCATCTATCTGCTGCCGAATCTGCTGGTGGCCATGGGACTGTGCGTACTGGTCGTTTATCTCGGGACACGCATGGATCATAATCTGCTGGCGGTCCTCCTGATCCTCGCAGCGTCCCTGTTCGCCTTCCTGAGCTACCTGAGAGTAATGTCCCTGGCGAAGCGCTGATTCAGGCAACATCAGACTTTGGCTGCGGATGAGGATTAAGGTAACAGTTCAGAAGCCCGCCACCGGCATGGGAACCATCCCGCTGACGGGCCTCTGAACTGTTACGGATTAAGATGTCCTGCATGTTATCTTAAGGATTATTCGCTGTTTGAAACGCCGTGTCATGATACACTGGTGGCAGAACAACGGCAGATCCGACCCATATCTAACCTTTCGATACAATGACGAAAGGATCTGGTGACAACAGCCGGTCTGCCCGTATGCCGGTTCTATAAAAAACGAATGAACCTGATGACAGATTTCGGAAAAACAGTTACGGCTCTGTAAGATCAATGACAAAGAACAGGAGGACAGGAAGATGAAGGGAACGAAGATGCTGGCGGCCATTGCAGCAGCGGCCGCATTCACAATTCTTGGAGGAATGAGCGTTCTGGCCGGATACTCCGACGGAATTGAGGTCCGGAGTATCAATCTGGATGGATATGATGAGGAGACGTCAATACGGTATGGATACGGGTATATCCAGACCATCGGACTAGTGGATGGAAAAGACTCCCAGACATATCCGGAACTGGCCAGGGGTCTTGCCGCCTGGTCAGAGGATATGAAAAACACCAGGACAGAGGCATTTGACTCGATGGTCGAGGGTTTCAAAGAGTATTATAATGAGGCGATGGGCTCACAGGAAGTGTCCATGGAGGTCGACATGCTCCCGAGAAGAGCGGATGATACAGTATTCAGTTTTCTTGAATACTATCAGGACTACGCGGGGGGCGCACACGGATATTACATGTATACCGGGCACAATTTTGACCCGGCCACGGGAGAGGAGCTCACCCTGGATCAGATCGTGAAGGATGAGGATGCGTTCCGCAGCGCCGTAAAACAGGCATTGGCTCAGAAGTATCCGGACAGTTCCATCGGAACCCTTGGCAATCCAATCGAGAGTTACGGAAGCGGTCAGGACCAGTACCCGTTTAACTGGGTGATGGGGGCGGATGCAGTTTCTGTGTACTTCAATCCATACGACATCGGATCCTATGCGGAAGGAGTCTTTGTTGTGGACCTTCGTTTTGCCGACTATCCTGACCTGTTCACGGACAGGTGCCAGACGGCGCAGGGCGGATACGGGATGAGGTTCGAAACCTGGACGACAGAACGAATTGACCTGAACCAGGACGGAGATCACAGCGAACTTCTTGTCG
Source organism: uncultured Eubacteriales bacterium (assembly GCA_900321365.1). Next base: position 4,672 of record ONVT01000072.1, read on the forward strand.
GATTTGAGTCCAGCAGTCCTGATGTATCGGACTGGTATGACGTACTGACTGTCAAAGTGGATGACGTCACCTGCAAGGCCGGAAACCAGTCCTTCTATGCGGCAGAGCCTTTCCTGATGAAGACAGCGGACGGAAAGTACTATCTGTATGTTGTCATGGAGGAAGAGAATGACTACAGAGAAACCGCGATATTTGGATTTATGGATAACAGTCCATATCTGGTGGGGGTCGTAAGAGGAGGATTTGGATTTGTTTTTGATGAGAAAACATGGCAGTCAATATCGATATTCCCGTCTGACCCGGAACACTTTATGATGTCAACCAGAGGGGATCTGCTCAGCACCTACACGATCAGCCGGTATTACAGGACAGGAGAGGACGGCATGCCTCAGCCTCTCGAGGAGTTCTATACCTGCTCCTCAAACACTCCGCTCCGCACCGTGATGCCTCTTCCTGTCCAGCCGCTGAATCCGGACACGCTGAAACCGGAAGGAGAGAAGACTACGGTCCCCGCCGGTGAAGAACTGAAGATCAGACGGACCGACGGCGAAACCGCGGTAGACCTGGAACGAGAGGATGGAAGCATGGTACGTGTAAATCTTGACGGTACCAGGTGGCCAAGAACCATCGACGGCGTTGAAGAGGGCAACTATTTCGAGCAGCTGTACTATGCAGGCTAATGGTGATTATTACGAGCAATTGTATTATGCACGGTTATGCAATTATGGATTTGGCCGTGCGATCAGAATGGTACACAGAAAAAACCGGCTTCATAGCCGGTTTTTTCTGTGGTTGATCAGTCAATCTTCGCGAAGCTTCACTGCGCCGGCGGCGCGTCTTCGGCGCATGTCATCCATAGCCGCGTAGTGCTTCTTCGTTGTATTGACGTCCTTGTGACCGAGGACATCCGCGACCAGGTAGATATCGCCGGTCTCCCGGTAAAGAGCCGTTCCGTAAGTGCTGCGTAGCTTGTGGGGAGTGATCTTCTTGCTTGTCGTAACCATCCTGGAATACTTCTTGACCATATTCTCGACAGCCTGGACTCCCATGCGGCGTTTCTGGGAAGAATAGAAGAGAGCGTGCTCATGGCCGGGAAGAGGCTGGATGCCTTTTCTCTGCTCAATCCAGTCTTTCAGCGCCTTTTCCACCTCATTCCCAAAGTAGACGACTGATTCCGAGCCACCTTTGCGTATAATGCGTATTCCATTGTTTCTGAAATCCACATCCTCGATATCCAGCCCGACACATTCACTGACACGGATTCCCGTACCAAGAAGCAGCGTGACGATCGCCAGATCGCGCAGCTTTGTCTTTTCATAATATGTTTTTTTCTGGCCGGTCAGCTCATCCGCGCCATGCTCGATATAATCCAGCAGAGCCGCCGTTTCCCCTTCATCCATGCGCACAATGGTGTGTTCATGCAGCTTCGGCATATCCACCAGCAGGGTGGGATTCGTGCGGATCATTTCGCGTTTGTAGTAGAACGCATAGAAACTTCTGAGCGCCGACATCTTGCGCTTCAGGCCGAATTCGCCATTCGTGAACGAATTCTCCCTGGGCGTTCCCAGAAGCGATTCATCCACACGATAGACACTCAGATAGGATTTATACTCATCAATATCCGAAGCTGTCAGGTCATCCAGAATGGATACATCCCAGCTGCGTATATCACGTTCCTTCAGAACCGGGTTATTCTCCTGCAGATACCGAAAGAATGTTCGAATATCATAAGCATAGGAAAGCCTGGTCCGAGACTCCTTGGAAGCCTCCTGGGCCAGAAAATACTGTTTGGCAAAAGGCGGAAAATCCTTCAGGATTTCCCGCAGCTGAAGAACATTCTGCGTATCCCGGTCACTGTGATAAGACGTATGTTTGTCAGCCATGTAGAATAATACCTCATAAAAAAAGACAGTCAAAACCAGGCAAGGCGAGCGAGCAAAGCGATGCGAGCCCCCCGGCGAAGTTTTTTGAATAGATTGCCTGGAAAGTATCAGCTGGCGGAAAACTGCGGGGCAATCTATTAAAAAAACTCCGCCCATGTTTTTCCAATAGATCGCGTGAAACCTTCAACAGCAAAATCCTTCGCAGCGATCTATTGGAAAAACATGTGTTTTCTGTATAGATGGATATTGGTATTATAGGTCCTCTCCCGTATTTTGTCCAGTAATTGAACGTATTTCCCACGTTTTACCGGAAATACTTTCCTGAAACACTTTCCAAATAAAACCTACTGTTTCCGTATCAATTCCAGCAGCTTTTCAAAGTACTCCGGCAAAGGCGCCGTAAACTCCATGTATTGTTTTTCTGAAGGATGCACGAATCCAAGTACCATTGCATGAAGCGTCTGTCCCTCCAGATGAAACGGACATTTCTTCGGACCGTAGATCTCATCCCCGAGAACCGGATGGCCGATGTGGGACATGTGAACCCGGATCTGATGGGTCCTTCCCGTCTCCAGGACACATTCCACATACGTAAAGGAAGAAAACCGCTCCAGAACCCGCACATGCGTCACGGCCCTCCGGGATGTGCCCTGCCCCTCCCTCAGAACCGCCATCTTTTTGCGGTCCTTCGGGTGCCTTCCGATGGGCGCGTCGATGGTCACCTCATCCTTCTGAATCCTTCCATGTACAATCGCACGGTAGGATCTTGTAATGCTGTGCTCTTTGAACTGCGCTGCGAGCGATATGTGCGCCATGTCATTTTTCGCGGCCACCAGAGATCCGGTTGTGTCGCGGTCAATCCGGTGGACGATGCCGGGGCGGAGCAAACCGTTGATACCGGACAAATCCTGACAATGCGCCATAAGCGCATTAACCAGGGTTCCGGAGGAATGCCCCGGGGCCGGATGGACGACCATACCTTTCGGTTTGTTGACGACAATCAGATCCGGATCCTCATACAGGATATCCAGAGGGATCGCCTCCGGGAGAATCTGAGCGCTCTCTGCCTCCGGTATCTCAGCGTGCAGCATCTGTCCGGCTTTTGCCTTTTTACCGGCCTTTGTGACTGTGGCACCGTCCAGTCTGACATGACCCTCTTCGATCCGGTTCTGCCAGAAGGATCTGGAATACTGCCCGAAAAGCTCTCCCAGAATACTGTCCAGCCTTGCGCCGTCCATATTCTCCGGGATCCTCTCACACAGAATCCCATCCTCAACCCATAGATCCGGCATTTTTTTCAATTCTCCTCTTTATAGAAAAAAATGACGAGCACAACAAGCGCAACCGTGCTCAGGGACACATAGACATCCGCAAGGTTAAAGATCGGAAAATGAATCAGTGAAAAATAGATAAAATCGATGACATATCCGTGTGATATACGGTCAATCAGATTACCGGCCGCTCCGGCCGCGAGGAAAGCCAGGCAGACACGTGACGCGGCATGGCGTCCGGCTGCAGCGAGGCGGTACAGAATCACTCCGCATATGATGATGCAGGCAAAGGCAAAGACGATAAAAACCCACTGGCGGTTCTGGAGGATGCCAAATGCTGCTCCACGGTTTTCCAGGTACCGCA
>ONVT01000064.1 GCA_900321365.1 uncultured Eubacteriales bacterium
CCCATGATATCCTGATCCCAGTCTTCATCCGGCAGACGGTTGAAGAGGATGCCGCTTCTGCGGATCATGCGGGCAAGCTCTCTGGTGGTGATGACAGCGTCGACATCCGCGAGGCCGTCCACCTTCTGCTGCTCACGCTTGCTCTCAAACTTCTTGGCAACGCAGGGCATGACGGAGACCACGAAGACATCCTTCGGATCCACGTTGTTCTGCTGTGCCCACCAGGACTTGATGATCGCGCCCTGCATCTCATGCGGGGACTTGCAGGAGGATACGTGCGGAAGAAGATCCGCGTAATTGTACTCCGCGTAGTTGATCCAGCCCGGTGAGCAGGAAGTCAGCATCGGAAGCGTACCGCCATTCTGCAGGCGGCCGAGAAGCTCTGTGCCTTCCTCCATAATGGTCAGGTCGGCGCCGAAGTTGACATCGTAGACTCTCTCGAATCCCAGCCTGCGCATCGCGGCCGCCATCTTTCCGGTGACAGGAGTTCCGATCGGATAGCCGAACTCCTCGCCCAGTGCCGCACGCACCGCAGGAGCGGCCTGCGCGATCACATGCTTGCCGGCCTTGAACGCAGCGTCGATCAGATCGATCTCGGAGTGCTCCATCAGGGCGCCGGTCGGACATACATTCACGCACTGTCCGCACTGGATACACGGTGAATCCGCAAAGCTGCGGTTCTCAGCCGGGGAGACGATGACATTGAATCCGCGGTTCTCGAAACCAAGGATTCCCATGCCGTGCGCATTCTGGCAGCGCGCCACGCAGCGGCCGCACAGGATACACTTGCTGGTGTCACGGACCAGTGCCGGCGCGAGCTTATCAACATAAACCTGTGAATGGGCTCCCGCAAACGCGTCGTCCCTTGCACCGGTGATCTGTGCGACGTTCAGAAGCTCGCACTGACCGTTCTTGTCGCACTGCTGGCAGTTCTTGTTGTGGTTGGAGAGCAGCAGTTCCACAGAGCGGCGGCGTGCCTCCACGGCCTTCGGGGTCGAAATGCGGATCTCCATGCCGTCGCTGACCGGATATACGCAGCTGGCGACCAGTCCGCGGGCGCCGGTTGCCTCGACCAGGCAGACACGGCAGGAACCCTGATTGCACTCACCATGGTTGAAGGCGCACAGAGACGGAATCTCATAGCCGCAGGCCTTGGCGGCTTCCAGGATCGTCAGGCCTTCCTGTACCTCATACTCAATTCCTTCTATCTTAATCTTAATCATTCCATGCACCTCCCGTTATCGCTTCTCGATGGCTTTGAACTTGCAGGTACTGATGCAGGCTCCGCACTTCACGCACTGCTGCGCATCGATCTTCAACGACGGCTTCTTGTGACCGGGAGCGGTGTAGTCCGTGGGATGGATGCAGCTCGCAGGACATCCTCTCGCACACATGCCGCAGCCGATGCACTTCTCAGGATCGATATGGTATTCCATCAGGTTCTTGCACACATGGGCAGGACACTTCTTGTCCTGGATATGGGCCAGATACTCATCCTTGAAATGCGAGATCGTGGAGCTGATCGGGTTGGAAGCGGTCTGTCCGAGCGCGCAGAGCGAATTCGTCTTGACCGTGTCGCTCAGCTCCTCCAGGGCCGCCAGGTCTTCCATGGTGCCCTTGCCCTCGGTAATCTTGGTCAGGATCTCAAGCATACGCTTTGTGCCGACACGGCAGGGAGAGCATTTACCACAGGATTCGTCGCAGATGAATTCCATGTAGAACTTCGCGACATCAACCATGCAGTTGTCTTCGTCCATGACGATCGCGCCGCCAGATCCCATCATCGAGCCCTTCGCGACCAGGTTGTCGAAATCGATCGGCTCGTCAAGGAATTCTGTCGTCAGACATCCGCCGGAAGGTCCGCCGGTCTGGATCGCCTTGAACTTCTTGCCGTTCGGGATGCCGCCGCCGATGTCATAGATCAGCTCGCGGAGCGTTGTGCCCATCGGAACCTCGACGAGGCCGACGTTGTTGACCTTGCCGCCCAGCGCGAACACCTTCGTGCCTTTGGACTTCTCAGTTCCGACACTCGCGAACTCCTGTGCGCCCTCACGCAGGATGAACGGGACGCAGGCCAGTGTCTCAACATTGTTGACGATCGTCGGCTTTCCCCACAGACCTTTGACTGCCGGGAAAGGCGGACGCGGACGAGGCATGCCTCTCTTGCCCTCGATGGAGTTCAGAAGCGCTGTCTCTTCGCCGCAGACAAATGCGCCGGCGCCGAGTCTGAGATGGCAGTCGAAGCTGAAACCAGTGCCGAGGATATTCTCGCCGAGGAGGCCGAGTTCCCTCGCCTGTTTGATCGCCTTGCGCAGACGCATGACGGCGGTCGGATACTCAGCACGTACATAGAAATATCCGTTCTTCGCGCCGATGGCGTAGCCGGCGATCATCATGCCCTCGATAACGCCAAGCGGATTGCCTTCGAGGATGGAACGATCCATGAACGCACCCGGGTCACCCTCGTCACCGTTGCAGACCACATACTTCTCATCACCCTTGGAGCCATAGGCAAACTGCCATTTTCTTCCGGTCGGGAAGCCGCCGCCGCCGCGTCCGCGAAGTCCGGAGGCGAGCACTTCGTCGATGACCTCCTGGCTTGTCATGGACAGCGCCTTCTTCAGGCCCTGGAACGCGCCCATGCCGATCGCCTCGTTGATGTCCTCGGGATCGATGACGCCACAGCCGTGCAGGGCAACTCTGCGCTGCTTCTTATAGAAGGTGATCTCATCCTGCTTGGAGATCTTCTGATGTGTGACAGGATCCTCATACAGAAGACGCTCCACCACAACACCGTTCCTGATGTCAGACTCGATAATCTCGTCGACATCATCAATGGAAACCATGCGGTACAGCGTATCCTCCGGGAAGATCTTGACAAACGGACCCTGTGAGCAGAATCCGAAGCAGCCGACCTGGTTCACGGTAGCCTTATCGTCAAGCCCTTTCTCCTTGAGGAGTTCCATAAAACGATGACGGATCTCGGCAGAATTGCTCGAAAGGCAGCCGGTACCGCCGCAGAGTACGATATGACGCTTTCCGTCCTTGCCGGAGATCTTGTCTTCCAGGCACTTCGAACATGTCGAAATGCACTCGTTCAGATTGTCAACGGACTGGATCATGCGTTAACACCCTCCTTTTCCTCGTATTCCTTTTTCAGCTGGGAAATGACTTCCGGCACCTGACCGACCGACATCTTGGGATAAACCTTGCCGCTGATGCTGACTGCGGGAGCAATTCCGCAGGCTCCGATACAGCGCAGGGCGTCCAGCGTGAACATCCCGTCTTCCGTCGTTTCGCCGGGTTTGATCTTCAGGATCTCCGAGAATTTGTCGATGACCTGCTGGGCTCCCTTGACATAGCATGCCGTACCAAGACAGCATCCGATGATGTACTTTCCCTTCGGCGTAAGCGAGAAGAAAGAGTAGAAGGTGACAACACCATAGATCTCTGCTACCGAGATGCCTGTCTCTTTGGACACGATCTCCTGAACTTCAAGCGGGATATACCCGTATTCGTTCTGGATGTCGCTGAGAATCATCATCAACGGCGTCTTCTCGTCCTTGTACCGGGCACAGATCTCTGTGATCTTCGCCACAGCGGCGGAGTTCAATCCACCCATATTCAGACCTCCTTTTTTTGTTGTTGACTGGGTACATTAACTATGAACGTGTTACCTGTTGCGTTTGTCCTGCTGCCAGGACCGTGAAACGTGAATAAAGAAGAAACGTACAAAATAAATAATGCAGCTGGTCAGGAGTTGCTGGTTAGAAACGGCTAATCTGCTGCATCTTTAATTAGTACACGTTTCATCTGTAATACATCTTTTTTACCATAAAACCTTGTTTAATGGAATACCTTTTCGAAAAAACAGCGCCACTTGTCCAAATAAATTCTCCAAAACAAGGTGTCAGGGGCATGACCTTCAGACCTGCCGTCGGATTTGCCTGAAAAAGTGACGAAGAGCCTCAAGCTGCCGTCTAAAATGTGGTAAGATAGAGGCAGTTGTCAGGCAGCGCATTTTCGTGGAAAGCGCTGTGAAGCACGAAAGAGGTTATAAGAAGGAGGAGAGACATGATGAGAAAGAGAATCATAGGCGGTATCGTGGCCGGAGCTGCCGCAGTTCTGATGCTTTCCGGATTTGATTCGGCAATGACGGTTCCTGAGCTTCAGGAGAAGATGAAGAGCGCGCTCGCGGAGGTAAACTCAGTGAGTGCGGTGATCACGGGGCGCGCCAGTTCGGACCTGGAAATCTCTCAGGGCGGGGAGGATGGCGATTCCATGGACATTCCGATCGATGGGAACTTCAATTTTCACTATAAGATGAATCTGGATCCGCTCCAGATGGAGGCGGATATTTCCTATGATGCCGACGCCATGGGGCAGGGAATGAGAGGGGACATGGGAGTCTACATTCTGGAGAATGAAGACGGAACCGGCGATGCCTTCCTCGGGAAAAGATCGGATGACGGAGAGATTGAGTGGGACTGGGAAACCGTCGATCCCGAGTCGCTTGGAAAGCTGAAGGATGCCATTCGCTCCTATGTCAGCTCTGACGTCTCCACACTGGAAACCACCATTCCGGAGGGGGGAGACAATATAGACACGGAAGCGATGAAGGCGCTGATCGAGAAGTATCAGGACGAGTTTTCCGGTATGATGCAGATCGCGCCCCAGAGCGTGACGGACGGCGATAAGGAATACTATCTGCTGACTGCGGACGTGAGAGGTGATGTGCTGTCACAGGTCATCACGGATGTCATGGCATTATCCGGGCAGAGTATGGATGACATGTCGCTCCAGGCGGTGAGCGCTTTCTTAAGCCCGATGGTGATGCATCTGGAGTCGGAGGTCGACACGCAGACGTATCTGCCGCGCAATGTCAGGATCGATTTCAGCGAGAGCGATTTCTCCGCGATCGCGGCTATGATCCTTGAATCGGCGATGGGGCCGCAGAGCGGCGCCCAGGCCGTCCTGGATGTCAGTGCACTCGAGCTCGAGGGCAGGTTCAACTACGATACTCCCATCACCGTCGTTGTGCCGCAGCCGGCCCTGGAGGCGATGGGTTCCGGTACGACAGCCGGCCCGACAGCAGGCCTTCAGACAGAAGGCACGGATGATCTCAGCCCTGAGGACCTGATCGGAGGACTTCTGACCGGCGGGGAGGATGGCGGAGATGTCACCGTTACCGGCGGGGAGGATGGAACAGACGACACCGTTACCGGCACAGAGGATGTTGACACACAGGACGGCCCCATTCAGAACGCGGACGGAACCTATCACCTGAGGTATGAAGACTATCTCGGAAATGTCACCGAGGCGGATGTGGCATGCCCGGCAGGACTGAAGCTTTCTTACGGGACGCCGGAATATATCTCATTCACCAATGACGACTATTCGCTGGATGTCAGCTACAACCTGTACTCCGCGGACACGCCCCAGGAGACGGTGGAAAATGACCTGGACGTTTCCTTCATGAAGGAAAACAGCGACTTCTCGGATGTGAACCGGACGGGAGTCTTCCAGACGGCCCTTGCAGATGGAACAGAGGTTTTCTTCGGCCACAAGAGCTACACCTACGACGATTACCGCCTCGGCGGAACCGAATGCGCGGTGCAGGCAGGAGACGCGGTCGTTGGCATCGAGATCCAGAGAGAGGATGATCACCGGCAGGTTGTCGAGGCATCCGAGGAGGATGTGAAGACCTTCGCATCCTGTGTGAAGATCCCGTAACAACTCAGTCAGGATGTCTGTTGACAGAACCTGAAGAATGCAGGAAAAGAGCGGCAGATCAGATGGGAAACGCAATTGATTTTTTTGCAAGCCGGCGTAAAGTATGCCTCGCCATGGTCATTCTCAACATCGTTGTCTTTGCGGTGCTTGAGTTTCTTGGGGATACCACCGATCCCCGGTTCATGGTTGAGCATGGCGCGGTCTACACGCCGCTGGTTCTGGAGGGACAGTACTGGCGTCTGCTGAGCGCGATGTTCCTCCACTTCGGATTCGAGCATCTCGCCTACAACATGTTCAGCCTGTTCTTCCTCGGAGACATTCTGGAGAACATCGTGGGCTCCGTGCGTTTTTTTATCATCTACATGCTCGGGGGGCTGGGCGGAAACCTGCTCTCCCTGTTCATGAGCGTGCAGAGCGGAACGAGCAAGGTCAGTGCCGGAGCGTCCGGGGCGATCTTTGCCGTGATGGGCGCATTTTTCTATGCCGCGCTCCGGAACCGCAAAAGCTTCGGGAGGGACGGCATGCGCCGTCTCGGCCTGATGGTGGTGCTCATGATCATGCAGGGTATTGTTGACAGGGGAGTGGACCAGAGCGCGCACATGGGAGGCCTTGCGACAGGCTTCCTGCTCGGGGTCATACTGTATCATCCGGGGACGGTGCGTCCCCCGGAACAATGAAAGGAAGGTTTTTTATGAAGGACTGCAATTGCATTTTCTGTAAAATCGCCGGCGGTGAGATTCCGTCCGCAACGCTGTATGAGGATGAGGAGTTCCGCGTTATCCTGGATGTCAATCCGGCAACGAAGGGACACGCCCTGGTTCTTCCGAAGGACCATTACGCGAACCTCTTTGAGATTCCCTCCGATGTCCTCACCCGCGCCGTCCTTGTCGCGCAGAAGATCTCGGCAAGGCTTTTCGAAGGACTGCACGCGACAGGCCTCAACCTGATTCAGAACAACGGGCTGAGCGCCGGGCAGACGGTCTTTCATTTTCACCTGCACATGATCCCGCGCTACGACAATGACAACGCGATGGTGGCATGGAAGCCGGGGAAGCTGACCGAGGAGGACAGGGACCAGGTGCTGGCGCTCTTTTCATAATAGAGGCCGTCTGACTTGTAACCAGGCAAGATGGCCCGGGTTATATAAGCCCGGGCCATCTTTCTGATTCTATGATGACAGTGTTATGATACGCAGATC
>ONVT01000307.1 GCA_900321365.1 uncultured Eubacteriales bacterium
ATGGGTATACGCCGGGGGAACCGTGATCGGGATCAACCAGCCTTCCGCCGCGCCAGGCGCTGACGTATACTACCGGCTTGCGAATGTGCTGGGTGTGGATGAGGATACAGGCGCGAAGGTCTGCCATGGGAAGTGGAGCTTTGAGACGGAAGATCCGGACGGCCTGGTGCCGGAAGGCTGCGCCCTGCCCGCGCGGGACGGCCGCTTTCTTACCGATGGGAGGGCGCGGGTCCTGCTCTCTCACGATGGATATCCCGACCTGACAGGATATGCCTTCGGAAAGGGAACGGGCTTTTATCTGAGCGGCTATTCCTATTCCCCGCAAAACACACGGCTTCTTCTGAACCTGATCGCTGCCGGCAGCGGAAGAAAAGCGGACGGACTGCCGTACATTTCGGACAATCCCTGCGTGGACTGCGCTTATTATCCGGCCGGCCGGACGCTGGTGGCAGTCAACCTCACAGGACAGGCCCAGACGGCACGGATCCGGACGGAAGAAGGATATGTGGAGGTGAAGGTGCCAGAGAGCGGCCAGGTCATGATCAGAATATGACCAGATGGCAGAGTAAGTCAGGAGTGACACAGGGACGTTTCCCTGTGTCATTTTTTTGACTTCAGGCCAGAGATCATTTCTCACCGTCAGCTGCCGCCACGCAGCGGCAGGAAGTCGAAGCAGTACGGTTTCCGAAGATGATTCCCGCGCGCGATTCAACGCGGCTTCCGGTTCGCATGGGCAGAGTCGAAGCCTGTTGATGGCCAGCCAATGATGAGACAGTGGCCGAGAGCGTAACGAAACATGAATGACAGCACATTGTGCGAATCTTTCAGAAAATGTTTGATTCTTAGAATTCATTTTCCGGTAGGGAGATGCGATACTGTATGCAGCAGCTTAAAAAGCTGACAGAGAGGAACGTCCCCATTGTCACACTCATGAAGAATCAGAAGGGAAAAGAAGAATGGACCTGAAGAACACCTATGTACCGGCGCCGGCGCGATACGATGCCATGACCTATAACCGGGTCGGCCGAAGCGGCCTGAAGTTTCCGGCCCTTTCCCTGGGGCTCTGGCACAATTTCGGGAACAACGGCAATTACGACCGGATGCGGGATATCTGCCGGAAGGCCTTTGACCTGGGAATCACCCAGTTTGACCTTGCGAACAATTACGGACCCGAGTACGGCAGCGCGGAGATCAATGCGGGGCGGATCCTCCGGGATGATTTCGCGGGGTATCGGGACGAGCTGCTGATCGCGACGAAGGCCGGCTATGATATGTGGCCGGGCCCCTATGGGGACTGGGGCAGCCGGAAATATCTGATCGCCAGCTGCGATCAGAGCCTGAAGCGGCTTGGCCTTGATTACGTGGATGTCTTCTATCATCACAGGATGGACCCGGAGACACCCCTGGAGGAGACCATGGGCGCGCTGGCGGACATTGTGCGCAGCGGGAAGGCTCTGTATGCCGGGATCTCCAACTATGATCGGGAACACATGGAGAAGGCTGCCCGGATCATGAGTCAGCTCGGATACCCGCTGCTTGTCAATCAGAGAAAATATTCCATGTTCGAGCGCACCATAGAGGAGGACGGGGTGAAGGAATACTGCCATGAGAACGGGGTGGGCGTGATCGCCTTCTGTCCGCTTGCGCAGGGCCTGCTGACAGGAAAGTACCTGCAGGGCATCCCGGAGGACAGCCGGATCGCGAAGGACAACCGGTTTATCAGCAGCAGCGCGCTGACGCCTGAGACACTGGAGAAGATCCGCCGGCTGCATGATCTGGCCAAGGAGCGGGGACAGTCCCTGGCGCAGATGGCCCTGTCCTGGATACTTCGTGACGGAAAGGTGTGTTCCGCGATCATAGGCGCGTCCAGGCCGGAACAGCTGGAGGAAAACGTGAAGGCCCTGGAGAATACGGCTTTTACGCAGGAGGAGCTGGAACAGATCGACCGGATCTGCCGGGCGTGATCCGCCGCGCCCCGATCAGACGCATCCACTCCGGAGCATGCCCCCGGACCTGTTCCCGATGCACCCCCGATTTGATCCTTATCAATCCATATCTGCGTGGTTTACAGAAAGGAGAAACCCCATGAATGAATCAAGACTGTTTACTATTCTTCCGGACTACGTGTGCACACCGGACAGCATGGAGATCGACCGCA
>ONVT01000062.1 GCA_900321365.1 uncultured Eubacteriales bacterium
ATGACGCAACAGCTGCCCTGTACTTCGAGGAAGCTGCGATCCTGATCCAGGGTTCATGGGCTATCGGCCAGATGAACGGCGCGAACCCCGACTTTGAAGAGAAGTGCGGCGTGTTCCAGTTCCCGGCGATCGAGGGCGGAAACGATCCGAACAGAGTTATCGCAAAGTCTGACTCTCTGGCGATGAACTCCGGCACCGAGTATCCGGAAGCCTGTGTTGCTCTGATGAAGTACTTCACGGATGACACTGCTCAGAAGTACACCGCGGAAGTCGGCGGAAAGATCCCGGTCACCAATGTTGAGTTTGACCTCAGCGTGGCACCGGCACAGCTGGGAGAAGTCATGGACATCTTCTCGAACGCATCAGGCACCTTCGGATTCTACAATGAGTCCCTGGTCTCCTCCGATGCAGGTTCTGAGTTCGACAACCAGATGGTCGCGATCTTCCAGCAGGAGAAGACTCCGGAAGAAGCGTTCCAGGCTGTGGAAGACTGGTATGTAGAGGAAGGCTACAGGTAATCGGCAGATCCTCGAACAAATCAGAAAAGACAGTGATGTAAGATAGTCCAAAGGTGGGACTGCCTTCGGGCAGTCCCACCTTTCGCTTCAAAAACCGTGGATTTCTGTTTCGTGCCCACTGCCCGGAGTACTGCGCACTGTCAGGAATACATATCAATTGGGCGAGTATCATGGAGAAAGAATATTATGGATAAACTGCTTAGAGATAAGAAGGCGATCATCCTGTTTGTCGCGCCGGCACTGATCCTGTTTACGGCGATCCTGTTCATCCCGATCTGCACTTCCTTCTACTATGCACTGTGCGATTATGACAAGAAAACGATGACATATAATTTCATCGGGTTTGGTAATTTTATCAGGCTGTTCAAAGACCCGGATATGCTCATCGCACTGAAGAACTCTCTGTTCTTCCTTTTGTTCTCCTGCATATCACAGCTGATCTTCGGTCTGCTGTTTGCGGCACTGCTTACGAATATTAAGAGGGGAAGAAACCTGTTCAAGAATGTCATCTACCTCCCCTGTGTTCTGTCCTCTGCGGCCCTCGGTCTTCTGTGGGCGTTCCTGTTCCACGCGAAAGTAGGTATCAACAATCTGCTTGCTTCCTGGGGCCTTCCGACGCCGGCCTGGCTGTATTCGACTTCCGGCTTCATAACGCTACCCATGTGGGTCATCGCGTTTGTCGCCCTGTGGCAGTATGTCGGCCAGTCCATGATGCTCTACATGGCGCAGATTTCCGGCATCAACAAGTCTCTCTATGAGGCTTCCTATATTGACGGCGCCACCAAGACACAGGCATTCCGCTACATTACGCTTCCGCTGGTCAAGCCGATGATCGGGACAGCCATGAGCCTGAACGCGATCGGCTCACTGAAGTTCTTCGACCTGATCTACTCCATGCTGGGTGACAAGACGGAGAACCTGAAGATGGACGTTCTTGCCACCTACCTGTACCGGACCGGCTTTTCCAGCAAGGGTGGAAACCACTATGGAAGAGCCAGTGCCATCGGCGTGGTTCTGGTTATCCTGTGCCTGCTGGCGACAGCGATTATCAACAAACTGTTCAAGACAGAGAATTACGAGATGTAAGGGGGAGAGGAAGATGAATAAAAAGGATATGAACAAACATCCGGTCAGAGTCTCCACCGTGCTGATCTATGTTTTCTTCTGTTTCATGATGGTGCTCTACCTGGCGCCGATCGGATGGATTATCATGACATCCTTCAAGGACAGGGCCGGGATCTACAAGTCCCCGTTCGGATGGCCGGAGTCTTTCCACTGGGAAAACTATGTGACGGCATGGACAAAAGGCAGACTGGGAATCGCCATGCTGAACTCCCTGTTTGTCTGTGTGATAACGCTGATCCTGACTCTGGTCATCGGATCCATGGCGGCATTTGCCATTGCGAGGCTAAAATGGAAGCTGTCCGGGGCGGCGATGGTCTACATCCTGGTCGGCATGATGATTCCGGTTCACTGCGTCCTGATCCCGCTGTTCGTGCGGTTCGCCAGCTGGAACCTGAACAACAATCTGTGGGGCCTGATATTACCCTACCTGACATTCTCGCTGCCGGTATGCGTGTTTATTATGGCCGGCTTCTTCCGAAGTATACCAAATGAGCTTCTGGAGTCGGCCTGCATGGATGGCTGCACGATCTATCAGATCTTTTTCAGGATCTGCTTCCCGCTTGCGAGAACCGGACTTTTCGTCACCGGCCTGATGACGTTCATCGGAAACTGGAACGAACTGCTTCTGGCTCTGGTCTTCATCTCGGACGGGGACAAGAAAACCTTGCCGGTTGCGCTGACAAAGTTTGTTACACCCTACCAGACGAACTATGACCTGATGTTCCCGGCGATCGTGATTGCGATTATCCCGACGATCATCGTCTACTGCCTGTTCAGCAACCAGATCGTTGACGGTCTGACAACCGGTGCCGTGAAGGGCTGATTCCGAAAACAGGCAAATGCTGTAAACTGCTTATGGTTTTTTGCCTGATGCATGAAAACATCACTGCGGCGATTTGGTGAACAGTTGCTAAGAAAAAGCCGAAGACCAGAAACAGAGGTGTCGAAATGAACAGAGAGCAGGCAAGAGAGAGGGCTCATGAGCTTGTATCACGAATGACTGTGGAAGAGAAGATGAGTCAGCTCCGATACGATTCTCCTGAGATCGCAAGGCTGCATATCCCCGCCTATAACTGGTGGAACGAGGGCCTGCACGGAGTTGCCAGGGCAGGCACCGCGACCAGTTTCCCGCAGGCGATCGCCCTTGGCGCGGCATTTGACGAAGAACTGATCAAGGAGATTGCGAATGTGATCGCCGTTGAAGGGCGTGCCAAGTACAATGCCTTCAGCGCGTTTGGGGACAGGGATATCTATAAGGGACTGACCTTCTGGTCGCCGAATGTCAATATCTTCCGGGATCCGCGCTGGGGGAGAGGCCAGGAGACCTACGGGGAGGATCCCTACCTGACGGGAACGCTGGGCGTTTCTTTTGTAAAAGGCCTGCAGGGAGACGGGGAGTACAGGAAGGCAGCCGCCTGCGCGAAGCACTTCGCGGTTCATTCCGGGCCGGAGGCAGTGCGCCACAGCTTCGACGCCATAGCGAGTGAAAAAGATATGGCGGAGACATACCTGCCGGCCTTCCGTCGCCTGGTGCAGGAGGCGGACGTAGAGGCTGTCATGGGCTGCTATAACCGCGTGAACGGAGAGCCGGCCTGCGGGAGCAGAACCCTGATTGGGGAGATGCTGAGAGGGACGTGGAAGTTCCAGGGGCATTTCGTATCCGACTGCTGGGCGATCCGGGATTTCCACATGAACCATCATGTGACACAGGATGCCGAGCACAGTGCTGCTCTTGCCATCAATGAAGGATGCGACCTGAACTGCGGGGACACCTATCAGGTGCTTCCGGACGCGTTCCGGAAAGGGCTGGTCAGTGAGGAGAGGATCACGGAGGCTGCCGAGCGGCTGTTCACGACGAGGTTCCTTCTTGGTCTGTTCGATGAGACAGAATATGATGAGATTCCCTACAGTGTCGTGGAATGCCCGGAGCATCTTGCCCTTGCCCAGCGCGCAGCGGAGGAGTCGATCGTCCTGCTGAAGAATGACGGCGTGCTTCCGCTGGATCTTACTTCGATCAGAACACTCGGCGTTGTCGGCCCGAACGCGGATTCCAGAGCGGCGCTGGTCGGCAATTATCATGGAACCAGCAGCGAGTATATCACTGTACTCGAAGGACTTCGCAGGGTGGCCCCGGAGGGCCTGAGGATTCTCTACTCCGAGGGCTGTGCGCTCAACGCGCAGAGAGTGGAACATCTGGCGCTGGAAAATGACCGCCTGAGCGAAGCGATGATCGTGACAGGCCAGTCAGATGTCACCATCGTTGTTGTCGGCCTGAATGAGACGCTCGAAGGGGAAGAAGGGGACACGGGAAACAGTGCCGCCTCCGGCGATAAGACGGATCTGTCCCTGCCGCAGTCCCAGCAGGCCCTGCTGAACGCGGTCGCCTGCCAGGCGAAGGAGGATGGGAAGAAGACAGTGCTCTGCCTGATGGCGGGAAGCGATCTGGATCTGTCATTCGCGCAGGAGAACTTTGACGCGGTTCTGATGCTGTGGTATCCGGGTGCCAGGGGCGGGCTTGCCGCCGCCAGGATCCTGACGGGCGCGGTGTCACCCTCCGGAAAGCTGAACGTGACCTTCTATGATCCGGATCGGCCCCTGCCTGTATTCACGGATTATTCCATGAAAGACCGCACGTACCGGTATCTCGGGGGAAAGCCCCAGTATCCGTTCGGATATGGTCTGACCTACGCGGATGTGGAGGTTACAGGCGTGAGAGTGGAGAAGGAAGATCCCCTGCTTCTTCATGTTACATACGTGAATCACAGTCCGGTTGACACCAGAGAAGTGATCCAGGTTTATGTGGACGCGGTGGATTCCAAATACAGGACGCCGAACCCGAAGCTGTGTGGTTTCCTGAAAGTGGACGCGGGAGCGGATTCCGAAAGGGAGTGCTCGATCCGGCTTGATCCTGATACCTTCCGTGTCGTCAATGAGAAGGGAGAGTGGGTGTCCGGCGGGTCACGATATCTTCTTTATGCCGGAACAGGCGGCCCGGACGCAAGGAGCCTCGAGCTGACAGGCAGAGCCGTGATAAAAACGGATATTACCCTTTGAGAATCTGGTTGATATGCTCTGAAATACTGCTATAATGAAATTGGGTGGGATGAAAACGGAAAAGGTGGGTGGAAGTCATGCTTCGATCGCCTGATTTTATGTAGGGGTGCAGCGAACAGATAACGTAGATTCCACCTGCGGTCCGGCGAGGAACGACAAGTTCCCGCCGGATCGTTTTGAAGGTGGCTAAGGAGCTGTACATAAACAACTTGTACAGATTGCGCAGGGTTTTTCTCCGGTTTCGCGGGGCAGGATCGGGTTACATAGCAAAGAAGAAAGCGGTGACAAGATGAGTTTTGGAAAGGATGATATCCGGCGGGTAATCCTGTGTGTCGTTTCCGGCGTTATCATCTCGTTGAACCTGCAGCTTCTGGTGAGGAGCGGAGGCCTGTATCCGGGTGGTCTGTCCGGCCTGACGATCCTGATTCAGGATATTTTCAAGAAGTACCAGGACATCAATGTCCCATATGGACGTCTGTACCTTCTGCTGAATCTTCCCACTTTCCTGCTGGGATTTCGGAAGATCGGGAAAAAGTTCACCCTTTATACGCTGATCACGGTTGGTACGGTCACTCTCCTGACAGAGATCATTCCTCAGGCTACGATTACGGCGGATCCGCTGCTGATCAGTGTATTTGGCGGAATCATCAACGGTGCTTCCATCGTAGTCGCCCTTGTGGCGGGAGCGACGACAGGAGGAACGGATTTTGTATCGATTTTCGTGACGGAAAACACCCCTGTGGACGGGTTCTCGGTAATCCTCGGATTCAACGCGGTCATGCTCAGCATTGCGGGTCTTCTGTTCGGATGGGACAGGGCTCTGTACTCGATTATCTTCCAGTATGCATCGACTCAGGTTGTTCATTTCCTGAATAACCGGTACAAGAAGGATACCGTGTTTGTCGTTACGGATCATCCGGACGAGATTGTTGACTGTCTGCAACGCTGCGTGAGGCACGGAATCACTGAGATGAATGTGGTCGGTGCCTACCAGGGAAAGCAGCGTACCATGATCTATACCGTGATTTCCTCACCTGAACTCAAAAAGGTTCTGAGAAGTCTCAGAGAAACAGATCCCGAGGCGTTCGTGAACGTGATCCGGACAGAGCGGGTCACGGGACGGTTCTACATCAAACCGAATGACTGAGACGACACACCGAAGGCCCGCATGATCCCGGCGACAGCAGGGAACTGTGCGGATCTTTGATTATTCATCATGGGGTGATTATGGATTATACGCATCATTATGATTCGCAATTAGGCGGCATTACACTGGCCAGTGACGGAGACTCTCTTGTCGGGTTGTGGTTTGACGGACAGAAGTATTATGCCGACTCGTTGAATGAAGAATATGAGGAAAAAGATCTGCCTGTATTTAACGAGGCAGATCACTGGTTGGATATATATTTTAACGGGAACGTTCCCAATTTCACGCCAAAGCTGAAAATGCGTACAACCGCATTCCGTAAAGCGGTATGGGACATCCTGCTTACCATCCCCTATGGGCAGACAATGACATACGGGCAGATTGCAGAGAGGATCGCTGCACAGTCAGGCCTTCAGCGTATGTCCGCCCAGGCAGTCGGCGGAGCAGTGGGGCATAATTCTATCTCACTGATGATTCCCTGCCACAGAGTAATCGGAACGAACTCAAGCCTGACAGGATATGCGGGTGGAATCCATAGAAAGGCCTGGCTTCTGCAAATGGAGAAAGCGGGACATGTCAAAGTTGGCGGCTTTGATACCAGAGCAGCCGACCTTGTTTATGCTTATTCCTCAAAGATGTAATCAGACTGATCTATATTCAACGTCGAAATACTTTTGACGTTGAATATAATGCCTCCGGCCGGATGCGCACGGATTCGCAAAGGAAGTATGCCGCCTGAAGGCGGCGCCCTAAAGGACTAGCTTCGCGTCGCGAATC
>ONVT01000081.1 GCA_900321365.1 uncultured Eubacteriales bacterium
CCATCTGCGTGGACATCTGTCCCATCTTCTCTCCCTGAAAATGCGCGTCGAACGACAGATACGGACGGCCGCACAGATCGAGCGCGCACAGAACCAGCGCTTCGTCCATCGGAAGGATCCTGCTGCCATAGCGCGCGATCCCCTTCTTATCCCCGACGGCCTTTGCTATCGCCTGGCCGAGAACGATGCCGATGTCCTCGATCGTGTGGTGGTCGTCAACCTGAAGATCGCCGTCGCATTTCACCGTCAGATCGAACAGGCCGTGCCTGGCGAATCCGTCCAGCATGTGGTCGAAGAACCCTACGCCCGTGTCGATCTGCGTGATTCCGCTCCCGTCCAGATTCAGCTGGATCTCGATGCTCGTCTCCGAGGTGTATCTCTCAACTTCCGCTATCCTTGCCATGGTTCCTCCTCCGCCAGAGCCTGTCATTTCCCTGCAAACGCATAGTATTCTTCGTGCTGCAGTCTGATAAACCGGTCACCTGTTCCTTATCCGTACTTTCCTGTAAAGCTGAAGAGTATTATATACTCATACTCATCTATTATACTCGTTAACGTTATTGTCTTCCGATTTCCTGCACAGGTATTCAGCTGTTATGATGCTTTTGATCAGCCTGCCGGAAAAGAAAACATTAAGGAATATACATCGTTTTTTGACACTGATATAATCTGACATACAGATACGATCTATGCGGCTATTCAAATCTCACCGCCACGGAATTCGCATGCGCGGTCAGCTCCTCTGCCTGGGCGAACGCCTCGATGTCCCTGTGAACCGCCCGCAAGGCCTCCTCCGAGTAGTAGATAATGCTGGATTTCTTGACAAAGTCGTCCACCGAAAGCGGGCTGAAGAACCGCGCCGTTCCGTTCGTGGGCAGGATGTGGTTCGGCCCGGCATAATAATCCCCGAGCGGCTCGCTCGAGTACTGCCCCAGGAACATAGCCCCCGCGTTGTGCACCCTTGTCATGATGTCAAATGGATTCGCCGTGACGATCTCCAGATGCTCCGGCGCAATCTCGTCCACAACCCTGACGCCCTCCTCCAGCGTGTCGACCAGCAGGATATATCCGTAGTTGTCAAGCGAGTTGCAGATGATTTCCGACCGGGAAAGCACATCCAGGAATTTCTCGATTTCTTTTGTCACGTCCTCCGCCAGCTTCTTCGAGGTTGTCACGAGAATCGCAGAGGCAAGCTCGTCGTGCTCCGCCTGGCTGAGCAGGTCCGCCGCGACATAGCGTGGATTAGCAGTCTCATCCGCGAGCACTGTGATCTCGCTCGGTCCGGCAATCGAATCGATGCCCGTGAAACCGTAGACCGCCTTCTTGGCAAGCGCCACGAAGATATTGCCCGGGCCAACGATCTTGTCCACCTTCGGGATCGACGCGGTCCCGTGTGCCATGGCTGCGATCGCCTGCGCGCCGCCTACCTTGAAAATGACATCGACGCCGGCCTCATTTGCGGCCACCAGTGTATTCGGGCTCACTTTCCCGCCGCGGCAGGGCGTCGTCATGACGATCTGCTTAACTCCCGCAACTCTGGCAGGCACTACGTTCATGAGAACGGAGGACGGATAGACCGCCTTCCCTCCGGGAACATAGACGCCGACCTTTGACAGCGGCGTGACCTTCTGGCCAAGCAGAATCCCGTTTTCTTTCGAATCAAACCAGGAATATCTCTTTTGCTTTTCATGGTACGCGCGGATATTTACCAGTGCCTTGCGGATCACATCGACCAGCTTCGGATCGACCTCCCGGTACGCCTCCTCGATCTCTTCCTTCGTGACGCGCACTGTCTCACCTGTCAGGGCGATGTGATCAAACTTTTCCGTGTATTCGAACAGAGCCTCATCCCCGCGGCTGCGGACATTTTCCACAATCTCCGTCACTGTGCTCTCATACTCAGAATACTGGTTCGGGCTGCGCTTCAGGAGCGAGCTGAGCAGGTCCTGTCTTGTTTCATCCGTTAGTTTAATGATTCTCATATCGTTCCTTTCTGCAGCGCCGCATTCATATTGTTCAGCAGTTTCGTGATCCGCTCATCATCCTCGCTGCAGTGCTTCATTCATATTACTGAGCAGCTTCATGATACGCTCATCATCCTCGCTGCAGTACTTCATTCATATTACTGAGCAGCCTCGTGATCCGCTCATTTTCCATGCGCATGCTGACAGGGTTGACGACCACCCTTGCCGAGAGCGGACAAACCTCCGCGAGCACCTTCAGGCCATTTTCCTTCAGCGTCGATCCGGTTTCGACGATGTCGACGATGACCTCCGCCAGGCCGACGATCGGTGCGAGTTCGATCGATCCGTTCAGCTTGATGATCTCCACCGTCTGGTTCCTGGTGTCGTAAAAATAATCTCTCGCGATCTTCGGATATTTGGTGGCCACGCGGATCTGCTCCTGACCGTTCAGGAAACGCCGGGCCTCCTCCGGGCCCGCGACGCACATGCGGCACCGCCCAAAGCCGAGATCGAGCGCCTCGTAGATCTTCCGGCCCTCCTCCATGATGATGTCCTCGCCGACCACACCGAGATCCGCCGCGCC
Organism: uncultured Eubacteriales bacterium; assembly: GCA_900321365.1. The sequence continues at coordinate 2,548 of ONVT01000081.1, forward strand.
GTACTCCACATACGTCGGCACATCCGGCCCCTTCGCCAGGAAGAATTTCAGGCCGAACTCTTCATTGACGAAGATCAGTTTCCTCGTGTCAGGATCTCGCATCTCCTCGCAGGAGATTCCGATCTTTTCCATCAGGCTCATGGTCTGCTTCGCCAGTCGCCCCTTTGTCAGTGCTGCTGTAAGGTATCTCATATTTAATTCTCCAGTATCAGCTCCACGCGTTTTCCTTCCGCTCGCAGCGCGGCGGCCCTGCGGTGCGCTTCCTCACGCTCCTGTGCGCGGTAGCTGATCTCGATTCTTTCCACTCCTGAGCCGATGTCAATCTTCTGGCGCTGCAGCGCGTTCATGAGGTTGCCCAGGACGACGACGAAACCTGCGGAAGGAGCATTTTTACCAAAATGCCCCAGCAGTGTGTCGTACCGTCCGCCTTTTACCACCGCGTCTCCGGTTCCGTACGTGTACCCCCGGAAGATCACGCCAGTGTAGTACATATAGGTGGACAGCATCCCGAAGTCAAAGCTGACATGGCTCTCGAGTCCGTAGATCTTCAGGAGATCAAGGATCTCCATGAGGCGGACGACAGCGTCCCTCGCCTTCAGGCCTTCCGTGAGAGCATACGCCCTCTCAAGCATCTTCTCTTCTCCGTTCATGGACGTGAGCTGCGTCAGGATCGTCCGGATCTTCGGTTCGATCTCCATTCCTGACAGGAGCTGCTCGACGCCGAAGGGATTATGATTGTGGATCAGGAGGCGGAGCTTCTGACAGGTCTCCTCGTCAAGACCGGCCTCCCTGACCAGGCTCTCATAGAACGCCACATGTCCGATGCTGATCTGGAAATCCTTCAGTCCGGCGCTAAGGAGCATCGTCGTCGCCATCGCGATGATCTCAGCGTCCGCGTCGACCGCGCCCTCGCCGATCAGCTCCGCGCCAATCTCCGTATTTTCCTTCAGCCTTCCCCGGTGTTCCTGATGATTGACAAATGTCCTCCCGAGATAGCACAGCCGCACGGGCTTTCCCTCCTCCGGAAAATACCGGCTCGCCGCTCTCGCGATGGACGGTGTGAAGTCAGGGCGGAGCACAAGGGTATTGCCCTCACGGTCAAAGAACTTATAGAGATCCTTCGACGGGATCGTCCCGACATCGCTGCCAAAGACATCAAAGAATTCAAACGTCGGCGTCTCGATGTCCCGGTACCCGAAAGAGGCGAGCACATCGTGCAGCTTCCCCTCCAGGATCTGCTTGCGCTCGCATTCCTCCCCGTAGATATCCCGGACCCCCTCCGGCGTGTGCAGTATCTTCTGATTCATGTGGGTTCCTCCGGCTGTCCTTTGAACAAGTGCTTTAGTGTGATAAAGCGCTAAACTCCCGTTATCTTACCTTACCCTGCTGTGACATGTCAAGGCAGCCCATTCCCTGCTTTGGCTTCCTGTTTCGGCGGGGAGGTCGCTCTCTTGTCCTGCTTTTCCCCGCATCCTCGGTCTTCTGCCCGCATTGAAAGGCGGGGAAAACTCTTCATTCACTCGACCACGGATGCCTCTCCAGGTCGATCTGCAGCGCATCCAGGTACGGCAGCAGGATCCCGTGCCTGTTCGGCCAGACCCGCAGCGTGGTATCAATCTCCTCAAACGGAACCGACTTGCGGCCGCCCTCCTGCGCCCGCTCCCACGCGCGCTCCAGATCGCAGAACGGCATATAGTAAAACTCGTCCCGCCCGGAGTAGAAGATCAGCAGAAACGCGATCCCCTGCTGCTGCTCAAATGCTCTCATGAACTCCACCTGGTGTTCATGCACGTTCTGGAGGCTGAACGTGTCGCTCTTCGTCTCCTTCGCGTCAAAGCAGACCGGCACTCCCTGAACCGCGCCGATATAGTCCACCGTCGACTTCTGCCCGAAATACGCCAGCGTGATATGTCTTGACTCTTTGTCAATATCAATCGGCGTGATCGGCGTCGGAATCTTCTGGATCAGCGCGAGCTTCTTCTCACGGTACTGGTCATTTGTACGGTTGATCAGGTCTTCAAGGGTGCTTCCCCGAAGCCCGCGTGAATTCCAGGTTGCCATGCGTCATTTTTCTCCCC
>ONVT01000191.1 GCA_900321365.1 uncultured Eubacteriales bacterium
GAATCCGCCGATTGAAGATATTTCGCTGGCAATGGCCGGAAAGTGAGGTGTAGCAAAGAATGAAGATAAAACACTCCGGTGCACTGATTATCGTACCGGTCCTCTCCATTGTGATTTCAATCCTGATTGGCTGCATTATTATCGCAGCTCTTGGAGCAAGTCCGTCAGATGCCATGCAGTATCTGTGGAAGGGTGCTTTCGGCAATATCCGCAATCTCGGTACGACATTTTCAAGGGCAACGCCCCTGATTTTTACGACCCTCTGTGCGTGCTTTGCCTATCGCTGTGGGGTCTTTAATCTGGGCGGGGAGGGCCAGTTCATCATCGGATCCATCCTTGCCTGCTTCATTGCGACGCAGGCACCGTTTACCGGTGCATTCGCGATTATTCTGTGTGCCATCGCAGGAGCTGTCGGCGGCGGTCTGTGGGCGGCGATCGCAGGACTATTGAGGGTATACCGCGGGCAGAACGAGATGATCATCACGATCATGCTGAACTATGTGGCGACTTTGCTGATGGGCGTAGTCTATACCAACTGGCTGCGCGACGGCAGTGTTCCGCAGACGATGGCGGTCCCGGATGAAACCCAGCTTCCATCATTCCTGGGTTTGCGGGCCACCATCGCATTTCCCATCGCGGTTGTAACTGGTATTGTCATCTTCTATTTCCTGTTCTATACCTCTTCCGGGTTTCGGCTCAGGGCAGTCGGACTGAATATGACTGCCGCGAAGGTAAACGGGTTCAATGTAAAGCGATATCTGTTCATGAGCTTTGTCGTGTCCGGTGCGATTGCGGGACTGGGCGGAGCTCTGGAACTGCTCGGCACACAGTTGAGGCTGATCAATGGTTTCGGCGCGGGATACGGGTTCGATGGAGTTGCGATGGCGCTGATTGCCAGTCTGCACCCGATTGCAGGAATCGTGGTAGCGATCTTCTTCGCAGCGCTTCGTGTCGGATCGACAACGATGCAGACAGCCACCGGCGTCCCGACAAGCGTATCAGACATTATTCAGGCTCTTGTGATTGTCTTTACGGTAGCAGGTATGGCGATGGTCAGGCTGCCGGAATTCAGGAATCTGTTCATGCGCAAGGAAAGAAAGGCGGTGTAAATATGGGATCATCTGTCGCGAATCTGATTCTTGCCAGTATCAGGATGGCTTCTCCGCTGATTTTTCTGTCTCTGGCCGAGCTGTACTCCCAGCGTGCAGGTCTGGTTAATATCGGGATCGAGGGAATTGCGGCTATTGGTTCACTGACTGGTTTTATGGTCAGTCTCATCTCGGGCAATCCGTTCCTCGGTGTTCTGGCCGGAGCGCTTGCCGGGATTCTGGTCAATATGATCTTTGCCTATGCAACGATAACACTGTGCGCGGAACAGATTGTGTATGGCATGGCCATCAATATCTTTGCCCCGGCGCTTGCTGCTTTTATCTACAGGGTTTATTTTGGATCCGGCAGTGAACTGGTACAGGCTGATCTGATGGTGACGCTGAAGGGATTGTTTGGGATCAAGAGCGACAACTTTTTTGTCAACCTGTTCCTGGATCATACACCGATGGTCTACGTTGCCTTTCTTCTGGTCATGGTGACGGCAGTCTATTTCAGGCGTACGAAGTCCGGCCTGAATTACAAGGCGGTCGGCGAATATCCGAAGGCTGCGGCAACAATCGGGATTAATGTCATCAGGGTCAAATATCTTTCCTGCGTGATCTGCGGAGCGCTTGCCGGCATTGGCGGCGCTTACCTGACCACCTGCTATTCCAGAACCTATGTAGACGGAAATGTTGCCGGTCGAGGATTTATCGCTCTGGCAGCGGTCATTTTCGGGCGATGGAGCTCCGGAGGCGTTTTGATTGCCTGCCTGTTCTTTGGATTCTGTGACGCGCTTCAGATCCGGCTTCAGCTGATCAACAATACGCTTCCATACCAGTTCTTCCAGATGATTCCATATGCGGCAACCATTGTGGTTCTGGCTGTGATCGGATCGAAGAAAGCCGGGCCCAAGGCCAGCGGCCAGCCTTACCGGAAGGAGGAGCGTTAAAACGCGGTATGCAGAACTGTTTCCGCACCCGGATCTGTGAAGAGAATGCGGCAGAGGAACAGATTGCATATATGTATCCTGTAACTGTCAACAAGATGCAAAAGGTATGATTTCAAAGGAGGCAAAGATGAAGAAGAAATTTGTTGCTATGATTGCTGCCGGTGCTATGATCGTTTCCATGGTTCCTGCCATGACGGCGCATGCCGACGGCCGTACAGTCGCAATGATCTGTGACTCAAGCATCTCCGACGGAGGCTGGGGCATGGCATGTTACAACGCAATGATGGATGCTGCCGAGAAATGCGGCTGGGAGACCATGTATTCTGACAGCATTGCGCAGTCCGCCTATTATGACACCATCGTCTCCTACTGTGATCTCGGTGTGGATATGATATATGCGCCCGGCAATCAGTATACGGATGCGGTTCTTCAGGCAGCTGAGGAGTATCCGGACATCGCATTTGCCCTGCTGAACGGAGGAGCGGATACTCCTGAGGAGGCGGTCAACGGCAACGTTTCGTCGCTTCTTCCGAATGCGCAGCAGATCGGATGGATCGCGGGCGCGCTTGCCGGCCTGATGACCGATAGCGGAACCATTGCGTTTATCGGCGGCATGGAACTGGATACGACTCTTGCCAAGTATGAGGGCTATGGTGAAGCGGCAGCTTTTGTTGCGGAAGAAAACGGAAAAAGCGTCGAGCTTCTGGATCCTGTATACTCCGGAGATTTCTCCGCGTCTGACAAGGGAATTGAATTTGCAAAAGCAATGATGGATAAGGGAGCAGACGTATTCTTCGGCGATGCTTCTGCCGTTGACTCCGGTGCCCGCCAGGCGATTGATGAGGCAAATGAGGCAGCCGGTGAGATCGCGATCTATGATATTGCACAGCCGGCGGATCTGCTCGGACAGAATGACTGCGTCATCGGAAGTCAGGTAACAGACAACTCCGTCCTGATCGAGCTGAGCATGAAGGCAGTGGAAGACGGTTCCTTCGGCGGAGAGACGTTGTACGGAACCCTTCAGAATGGCGTGCTTTCCGCAGGTGAATTAAACGAGGATATTGTTCCGGAAGAGGTACAGACAGCATATGCGGATTACATCCAGCAGATGATTGACGGCACCTTTATGGGCGGTGCCGAAACCGAAGCGGAGTAATGCCGGGTGTA
>ONVT01000060.1 GCA_900321365.1 uncultured Eubacteriales bacterium
CCCTTAATAGTATTTTTTACAACCCCTTATTAATTATTTATACTCCCCTTGAAAAGCCGGCAGCTCCCCTGCCGGCTTTTCTCCTGTTAAACATCACTGCCAGCTTCAGCCTCATCTGTTAATCCCGTCCGTCAGATAATGCCCCGTCGTCTTATACAGGTCCGACAGGATCCCGCCCAGTTCCTCATTGTCCCTGCGGTTCCTCACTGCGACGCGGTAATAGCCCGGACCGAGACCGCGGTAATTCCTGCAGTCGCGGATCAGGATCCCCTTCTTCGTACACAGCTCGAGCAGATTCTCCGGACCCTCGAAAAACAGGAAATTGGCCTCTGAATCATAACAGTGAATCCCGATGCGCTCAAATGTCTGGCGGAGATACCGGCGTTCCACGGCAATCAGCCTTCTTGACTCCTCCAGGTAATCTCCCGCCTCGTCAAGGACAGCCTCCCCTGCCATCTGGGCCGGGATCGAGACCGGCCATGGCTGGATACTGTCACGTATGCGGTCGGTCAGCGGCCGGTTTGAGGTGACGCAGAAGCCAAGCCGCACGCCCGGCATGGCAAACGTCTTCGTGAAGCTCCTCAGGATAAGAAGGTTCGGACTGTCCGCCGTATAACCCATCACCGTATATTCTGCCGGATCAGCAGTCATCTCCAGGAAACACTCATCCACCACGAGCAGAACCTTCTTTTCCCTGCATCTCTCCAGGACGCGGACAACCAGCTCCCGGTCAGTCAGAATCCCCGTCGGGTTCCCCGGATTGCACAGGAACATCATATCAATATCCTCTGTGATCTGCTCCAGAAGATCCCTGCCAACCCGGAATCCGTCCGTACGCGGGCACAGATAGAACCGGATATCCTCACACCCGGCAGTCCTGAGCGCCTTCTCATACTCCGAAAAGCCCGGACAGATCAGCAGCGCAGTCTGCGGACGAACAGCCAGAGCCGCCGCGAAGATCAGTTCGGCGGCACCATTTCCGCAGGTGATCCAGTGCGCCGGCATACGGAGTCTCTCGGAAAGCTTTCTCCGAAGCTCCCTGCATCTCGCGTCCGGATACTGCTCCAGAAATCCCGTCGAGCGGATCACTGCCTGCCGGACACAGCGCGGCGTGCCCAGCGGGTTCACACTGACGGAAAAGTCAAGTCTGTACGATGTGGAGTAAATGTCTCCACCATGTTCCTGTGTCTGCATCGTCCCTCCCTCCTGTCAGTTCCGCCCGCCCAGCAGTTCCTCCTGGTTCTTCACGTTAACCCTGGAATTCGGCGCAATGGAGGCAGTGATAAAGCAGTTACCCCCGATCACGACATCATGTCCGATCACCGTCTCTCCTCCGAGGATCGACGCCCCGGAATAGATCGTGACATTGTCCTCGATCGTCGGATGCCGCTTCTTCCCCTGCAGGCTGTGGCCTGCCCTGGTGGACAATGCGCCGATCGTCACGCCCTGATAGATCTTCACATGCTCGCCGATGATCGTCGTCTCTCCGACGACGATCCCGGTCGCGTGATCGATCATGAAATACTTGCCGATCGTCGCCCCCGGATGGATGTCCACGCCGGTCTTGCTGTGGGCGTACTCGGTCATGATCCTCGGGATCATGGGAACCTCCAGGAGAAACAGCTCATGGGCAAGCCGGAAAACCGTAATCGCGTACAGTCCCGGATAACTCAGGATGATCTCGCTCTTGGAATACGCCGCCGGGTCTCCGTCCAGAATCGCCTGCACATCCGTATCCAGAAACTCCCTCACTCTGGGAACCCTCCGGATGAACTCGATCGCAGTCTTCTGGGATGCTTCCCGGACGTCATCCTTCGTCTTCCCGTGAAACGCATCCGTATAGCGCAGCGCGATCTCAATCTGCTCCGCGAGTCTGATCAGGATGTCATCCGTGATCGTACTGATCGCCGCTTCCATATTAAACACACGCTTTGTCGTGTTCGGATCCCGGTAATAACCCGGATAGACGATCTGAAACAGTTCCTCTATCATCTTGACGATCACATCACGGTCCGGTTCCCTGTTTGCGGCGATCCTGTCAATCGCGCGCCCGCCCTGATAGTCCCTCAGAAGCTGCTGGATCACAAGTCCCGCCTCATCCTTAAAACTGAATTCCTTCTTATGGCCTTCCATCTGATGCTGTCCTTTCCTGTATATTATATCACACGCTTTGCTTCCAGAAACTTCTTCACATACTGTCCTGTAAACGATTCCCCAATCCTGGCAACCTCCTCCGGCGTCCCCTCGGCAATGACCGTTCCGCCGCCTTCGCCGCCTTCCGGTCCGAGATCGATCAGGTAATCCGCGTTCTTGATGACATCCAGGTTGTGTTCGATGACGATCACCGTGTTGCCGCCGGCCGTCAGCCTCTGCAGGATATCCGTCAGCTTGTGGACATCCGCGAAATGAAGCCCCGTCGTCGGTTCGTCAAGAATATACACGGTGCGCCCCGTGCTCCTGCGCGACAGCTCTGTCGCAAGCTTGATCCTCTGGGCCTCGCCGCCGGAGAGCTGCGTCGAAGGCTGCCCGAGCCGGATATAGCCAAGGCCGACATCGTAGAGCGTCTGGATCTTTGTGCGGATCGAAGGCAGATGGTCGAAGAACCGCAGCGCCTCCTCCACCGTCATGTCCAGAACCTCAAAGATATTCTTTCCTTTATAATGCACATCCAGCGTTTCCCGGTTGTAACGCCTGCCGTGGCAGACCTCGCAGGGGACATAGACATCCGGCAGAAAATTCATCTCAATCTTGATAATCCCGTCCCCGGAGCACGCCTCGCAGCGCCCGCCCTTCACATTAAAAGAGAAACGGCCCTTCTTGTATCCCCTCGTTTTGGCGTCGCTGGTGGAAGCAAACAGATCCCTGATCAGGTCGAACACGCCGGTATATGTCGCCGGATTGGAGCGCGGCGTCCGGCCGATAGGACTCTGGTCAATCTGGATCACCTTGTCCAGCTTCCCGTCCCACTCCACGCTGTCCCGCTTCCCCGTGAGCTGGTGGGCGCGGTTCAGCCGGTTCGCGAGATCACGGTACAGGATTTCATTTACCAGGGAACTCTTTCCGGAGCCGGACACGCCGGTCACACAGGTAAATACGCCGATCGGGAACTTTACATCAATGTTTTTCAGATTATTCTCCCGGGCTCCCCGCACGGTGATCCATCCGGAAGGGATCCGCCTTTCTGATGGGATGGGAATCTGCAGCTCCCCGGAGAGATACCTGCCCGTGACGGACCGCTCACACTCCTGGATCTCATCCGCGGTACCGACCGCCACGACCTCTCCGCCGTTCTCTCCCGCGCCGGGTCCGATATCGATCACCACATCCGCGGCGCGCATCGTGTCCTCGTCATGCTCCACGACAATGACCGTATTCCCCAGGTCACGCAGGTGGAACAGAGTGGCAAGCAGCTTGTCATTGTCCCGCTGATGCAGGCCGATCGAAGGCTCGTCCAGGATATAGGCGACGCCGACCAGCCCGGAGCCGATCTGCGTGGCAAGCCGGATGCGCTGCGCCTCGCCGCCCGACAGCGTCGCGGTGCCGCGCGCAAGCGAAAGATAGTCCAGCCCCACGTCGTTGAGAAACGCGATGCGGGAGCGGATCTCCTTAAGAATCTGCGCGCCGATCCGAAGCTGCTGGCCTGTCAGGCGGGAATCC
>ONVT01000265.1 GCA_900321365.1 uncultured Eubacteriales bacterium
GGACATCGAGGCTCTCATCCAGTCTCTCCACGAGTTCAACCCCATGATGGGTCACCGCGGCTGCCGTCTGGCTGTCACCTATCCCGAAATTGCCAAGATGCAGACCAAGGCAGTTATCCGCGCTGCTATCGAGGTTCAGAAGGAGCACGCTGACTGGAACGTTAAGCCCGAAATCATGATTCCGCTGGTTTGCGAAATCAAAGAGCTCAAGTTCGTTAAGAAGGTTGTTGTTGAGACTGCTGACGCTGAAATCGCTGCTGCGGGCGTAGAGCTCGAGTACGAGGTCGGCACCATGATCGAGATCCCGAGAGCGGCTCTGACCGCGGATGAGATCGCGAAGGGCGCGGACTTCTTCTGCTTCGGAACGAACGATCTGACCCAGATGACGTATGGGTTCTCCCGTGATGACGCGGGCAAGTTCCTCCAGGCTTACTATGACGCGAAGATCTTCGAGAACGACCCGTTCGCAAGGCTCGACCAGAGCGGCGTCGGCAAGCTGATGGAGATGGCTATCAAGCTCGGCAAGGATGTGAACCCGAATCTCCACATTGGTATCTGCGGCGAGCATGGCGGCGATCCGACCTCGGTTGAGTTCTGCGATTCCATCGGGCTGGACTATGTGTCCTGCTCACCGTTCCGTGTCCCGATCGCGAGACTGGCTGCGGCCCAGGCGGCGATCAAGGCAGAGAAGTAAGATTTCTTCAGAAACAGGACTACCTTCAGAGGCAAGACTGCTTTCAGAGGTAAGACTTTTGTCTGACGATTCATACTGTGTCCTCCACACCGGCTCATGCGCCTGTGTGGAGGACATTTTCTTTGTGTATGTTTTGTCAAAATGACCCTTTTCCGGCTCACACTTTGGATGTTTCTGCGATTGACTCTCTGTCTCCCGTTGTGATAGTATGATTTCGGGTTAAATGTACGTACACAGAGGGAAATGGTTCCCTGTGTATTTTTGTGCGGGAGGGAGAATTATGGTAAGCCAGAATATCCGAGGAACAAAGAGAGGGAATATCGGTGAGATGATTCCTCACATCGTCCAGACAGCGTGTGCCTATAAGAGTGTCATCACCTTTGAGGTGAATGAAAAAAGGGTGAATGCGAAGAGTATCATGGGAGTGATGGCCCTTGCAAGCCAGGATTCCCCGAAGATCCGGATCTATGCGGACGGGGAAGATGAAGTGGAAGCGGTCAACACGATCGCCGGCCTTCTCGCCTGATCCGGGAAACAGAAGCTTTCATTCAGAACAGGAAAAGAACAGGGCGTACGGCATGTGCCGTACGCCCTTCATTATGGTCCCGGCTTCAAGTCATCTAAAGTATTATCCTACAGTTCCGTACCATGCAGAATCATGCTATACTGATCAGACAGACGATTACCGCACAAACCGAATAGTAAGGAGGGAATAAGATGGAGACCAGACCGTATGTTTCCTGGGAACTGATCGGAAACTTTATGACAGATGCTTTCTGCGCGGTGGGCGTTCCGAGAGAGGATGCGATGCTGTGCGCAGACGTTCTGATGGAGAGTGACCGCCGGGGAATCGAGAGTCACGGCTGCAACCGCTTTAAGCCGATCTACATTGACCGGATCGAGGCCGGAATCCAGAAGCCGGTTACCGAATTCGAGGTACTGAAGGATACTCCGACGACACTGGTTGCGGACGCGCATGACGGAATGGGAATGGTGGCGTCGAAGAAGGCAGTGGACGCCATTATCGAGAAGGCGAAGAAGTATGGACTGGGCATGGCGGCGGTGCGCAATTCCACGCACTACGGGATCGCCGGGTACTGGACGATGCTGGCTTCGAAACAGGGGATGATCGGAATTACCGGGACCAATGCGCGCCCATCGATCGCTCCGACTTTCAGTGTGGAGAACATGATGGGAACGAATCCTCTCACTTTCGCGTTCCCGACGGACGAGGAGTTTCCGTTTGTCCTTGACTGTGCCACGTCCATCACCCAGAGAGGAAAGATCGAATACTATGCACGCACCGGGAAGGACACTCCGAAGGGGATGGTCATCGGAAACAACGGCGAGGCCATGACCGACAGTGCGCAGATCCTGAAGGCCCTTACTTCCGGAGAAGCGGCCCTGGCTCCGCTCGGCGGAATCGGTGAAGAGCTTGCCGGATACAAGGGATACGGATACGCGGCTGTCGTTGAGATTCTGTCCGCGGCCCTCCAGGGAGGCAGCTTCATGAAGATGCTGAACGGAGTGGACGAGAACGGAAAGAGGCAGCCATACCATCTGGGGCATTTCTTCATCGTCATCAATCCGGAGTTCTTCCTCGGGGAGGACGAGTTCCGCAAGACCACCGGCCGGATCCTCAGACAGCTCCGCGCGGCAAAGAAGGCGCCCGGAGAGGAGCGGATCTACACCGCCGGAGAGAAGGAATACCTGGTGTGGCTGGAGAGAAAGGACAAGGGAGTACCGGTCGGAGAGGCCGTGCAGAAGGAATTCATCACGGTACGCGACAAGTACAGCCTTCCCTACAAGTTCCCGTTTGAGTAAACACTGTGGTCGCGCCGCAACCCCCGTTCAGGGGGCCGCACCCCTCAGACCTGGGTGGTGGCCATCTGGACGGGGGCCGCACCACTTCATTGCGGCAGGCTTGACAAGATTCCGGGAATGGTGTACCATGTGTTCTGCGTTAAATGTGTGTGCGTAGCTCAGCTGGATAGAGCGTCTGGCTACGGACCAGAAGGTCGCGAGTTCGAATCTTGTCGCGCACGCGGGGAAGAC
>ONVT01000107.1 GCA_900321365.1 uncultured Eubacteriales bacterium
GTCTCAGTCATGCCCGCAGAAGACTCAGTTACTGTCTCAGTCATGCCCACAGCAGCCACAGCTTCCGTCTCAGTCTCTGTTTCGTCCATGCCTGCGGCAGCTCCGGACTCTGTGATGGCTGTCTGCGGAGCGGGCGTGGTTTCCTCTGCCGAAGCAGAAATATCTTCATCTGCCTGTCCCGTCTGCAGAGCAGTCGCTCTCGCCTCCTCGATCCGCGCGGACTCAGCTGCCTCTCGTGCCGGCTCGATCCAGTTGAACCAGATGAGAGCGAACAGAAGCACGGCAATCGCGACGCCCCAGACAATCCGTCCGATCTTTCTGCGTTTTTGGATGACAGGCTCCGGATCCGCATTCTTTCCGAAAGAGGGTCCCGCCAGCGTGAACTTTCCCGCCTTGAGTGAGATCGCGCCCTGCGCACAGCTTTCCATACACTTGCCGCAGGAGATGCATTCATGGTCACCCACATGCTTTACATCCATCTGACAGCGTCGTACGCAGAGCCCGCAGCCGTTGCAGCGGTCCGTATCCACTTTGACGCCCGTCAGGGAGAAGCGGTTAAAGAATCCGTAGATCGCTCCCAGCGGACAGATAAACCGGCAGAAGCTGCGGTAGCAGAACGCGCAGGCAAGTCCGATGATCAGCATGATCACCCATTTGCGGGTGAACAGAATCTTCAGCTGGTAGAAGGAAGTGGCATTGGCCTTGTTCTGCAGCAGTCCGACTGCCCCCTCCAGCGTCCCGGCCGGGCAGATATACTTGCAGAAGCCCGGGAAAGGAATCCCCTCTCTGATTCCGACCCAGATGGGAATCGCAATCACAAATACCACTAAAATCACGTATTTCAGATAAGAGAGCCGCCTGGTCCAGACGCTCTTTCTGATCTTGGGTACAGGAATCTTGTGAAGCAGCTCCTGGATCAGTCCCAGAGGACAGATCCATCCGCAGATCGTCCTTCCCAGAACCACGCCGAACAGCGCCAAGATTCCAAGCATATACCATGGAGCGGTATGTCCGGATGCATTCAGCGCATTCTGCAGCGAACCAAGCGGGCAGCTTGCGATTGCCCCCGGGCAGGAATAGCAGTTGAAGCCGGGAACGCAGACGCTCTTGAGCGGTCCTGAATAAATGTGCCCGTCGATGAATCCTTTCAGATTGGCGTTGTACAGAAGTGCCGCATACAACTGCACCAGCTTTCGCGTACGCGGCAGACGGGATACTTTTCTTTTGTCTTCCATAGCAAATGATCCTTCTGTTTATACGATACTTCCACTTATCCCAGTCCGACACACTCTGTGCAGATTGACGCGCCTTTGGCAAGCACATCTTCCAGTCCGCCGTTGCATATACCCATAATAATCAGCGAAGCTGCCAGGATCAGAATCACGACCCGCAGGATGACTTCCCTGCGTCCGGCCTTCTGGGGCACCGCCTTTGTTACAGACTGTTTAACGTCCATCCCATTGAGGGCGGCCGGTTTTTCCGCTTTCTCATCCCTGATACCCAGAATCCATCCCGCGACAGTGAACGCAAGGAAGGCCGTGATCAAAGGCAGGAGAGTCAGAAGCGCCGCACCCACTTTTTCTCTGGTGTAGATGTAATAAAACAGGTCGCCGGAAGCCTGCACTGCAGTCCCGTGTATATACATCCGGACTGCGGCGGCGGCAAGAAGGCCGGCAACCAACGCACACAGCAAAGACTCGATCACCCAATACAGTTTTTTTCCCCGCACAGGAACCTCCTCTGTTTTTATCTGCCTGTCATTCTTTTCACTTCAGATTATATCATGTTTTACTAAATCTATGAGATAAAAATATCATTCTTCTTTTCCTGATATCCCCGTCGGAAGGAGCTGTCAGGGTATGCCGCGGGCGGGGGATGAGAGAGGGTGAGAGGAATCCCCGCCTGTGGCCGCGCAGAAGAAACCGAAAGTGCGGGGAGAAAGGCACATCCTGAGAATCCGGCACAAAACTCTTTTCAATATGATATACTGATAAAAGAGTGCCTCAGTCAGAGTGCTCCAGCCAACAAAAGTACTTTCGACAACCTGATCAGGCAAGCGAAAAGGAAGATGAGCATGGAACACGGAAAACCCCAAAGTACAGGGAAGTTGCACAGTGAGAGTCATCCCGGCGGACTGCGCCCCGGGTTTTCGCCGCTGGGCGTGTGGGCGTTTTCGATCGGCACGAGCATCGGCTGGGGATCATTTATCGTAACCTGCAGCGCCTACCTGCAGAAATCCGGCGTGCTCGGGACCGTCTTCGGACTGCTGCTGGGCATGGTGGTCATACTCGTGATCACCTGGAACCTGCAGTACATGATCCGGCTGGCGCCGAATGCGGGCGGTATCTATACCTTTGAAAAGAGTGTCAGCGGAAAAGACCTCGGGTTCCTGGCGCTCTGGTTCGTGCTGCTGACCTACATGGCCATACTGTGGGCGAATATCACCTCGCTGCCGCTGTTTGCCAGGTTTTTCCTCGGCAGGATGTTCCAGTTCGGGTTCCACTACAGCATCTTCGGATATGAGGTGTGGTTTGGCGAAGCCTTGCTTTCCATCTGCGCCGTGGTACTCATCGGACTGCTGTGCTGCCGCAGTTCACGCCTGATGGTCCGCATCATGGTAATCGCAGCCCTGATATTTGCCGTCGCGTTTACGGTATGCGCGGTGATCGCGGTCGTGCGGCATGAGAACACATTCAGCTATTCACCCCTCTACCTGGAGGGATCAGGCGCATTTGCGCAGATCGTGCGTATCGCGGTCATCTCGCCGTGGGCTTTCATCGGTTTTGAGAACATCGCGCATTTCTCTGAGGAATACACGTTTCCGGTGAAGAAAGTGCGCGGCATTCTGATCTCGTCCGTCCTGGTCACCACGCTGCTCTACCTGTTTGTCTCCCTGCTTTCCGTCTCCGCCTATCCGCCGGAATACGAGAGCTGGCTGGCTTATATCCGGGACATGGGGAATCTCGAGGGAATCAAAGCGGTTCCGGCGTTCTATGCCGCGAACCATTACCTGGGACAGGCGGGCGTGACGGTGCTGATGCTTGCGCTTTTCGCGGTGATCCTGACCAGCCTGATCGGCAACCTGCTGGCCCTGAGCCGCCTGCTGTACGCGGCGGGACGGGAAGGGGAGATGCCCGGGCGTCTTGCTGCCCTGAACAGGCACGGCATTCCATTCAGGGCGATTGCCGCCGTGGTCGTGGTATCCGTATTCATTCCCTTCCTGGGAAGAACAGCGATCGGATGGATCGTGGATGTCACTACCCTGGGAGCGACCATCATCTACGGCCTGGTTTCCCACGCGGTTTACCGGCATGCACAGAGCGGGGAACGGCGGGCGGAGCGTTTTACCGGCATAGCCGGTATGGCACTGATGGTTGTCTTTGTACTGCTCCTGCTTATTCCCGGCCTGCTGCCCTTCCACGCGATGGAGACGGAGTCGTATTTCCTGTTCATCGTCTGGTCGGTCCTGGGGCTTGTCTATTTCCGGATTCTCATCCGCCGCGACGTAAAACGGGTATACGGACAGAGGATCGTCGTCTGGATCCTTCTTCTGGTGCTGGTGATGTTTGCCTCCATGATGTGGGTTTCCAGGGCAACGGAGAACGCGGCCAATGATGCCGTGCAGAAGATCTTTGAATATCATGAGTCGCACCCGGCGGATGATTCAGACGTGGCTGTCAGGGAAGAGCGGGTCGCCTTCCTCCAGGAGCAGGCGAAGGCGATCAGCGATTCGAACACGATGTATTCTGTCGTTTCCCTGGGGCTGTTCCTGATTGTCATCACGATGATGCTGAACAATTACCGGGATACGCAGAAGCTGGGAGAGAAGCTGACCGAGGCGGAGAATGAGGCCATTGCCGCGAAAAGAATCGCGGAGCTGAAAGAGAGTATCACCTCCCTGCTCGACAATATCCCCGGCATGACCTTCACCAAGGACGCGGAGACAGGCGTGTACCTCGCCTGCAACCAGGCGTTTGCGGAATACGCGCACAAGGAGACGCCGGAAGGCGTGGTCGGGCTTACCGACGCGCAGATCTTTGACACCGCGACGGCGGCGCATTTTGTCGAGGACGACAAGATGGCCCTCTCGATGGACATGCCGTACGTTTTCTTTGAGGATGTGCCGGATGCCGCGGGCAGCCACCGGCAGCTGCAGACCACAAAGCTGAAATACACGGATACGTCGGGGAGACTCTGCGTTCTGGGCATCTGCGAGGATGTCACGGATATGGTGCGCATCCAGCATGAGAACGCCATGACGAAGGAGGCCTATGAGAACGCTGTCAGCTCCGGCATCATGTACACCCATATCGCCCAGACGCTCGCCCGTGAATACACGGATCTGTACTATGTCAACAGCGATACGGAAGAATTCATTGAATACCGCAGAGGAGACGCGAGCAGTGAGCTTTCCGAAATGCGGCGCGGCTGGCATTTCTTCAGCGACTGTAAGATGGAGCTTGCCGAAAGCGTATATCAGGAAGACAGGGAGAACTTCCTGCAGGCGATAAACCGAAAGGCGCTGATGAAGGCGCTGAGCCGGAAGAATACCTTAGTCATGACATACCGTGTGAACGGTGAGAATGGGCCGGCCTACGTCAGCATGAAGGTTTCGCGCATGGAGGATGATGAACGTTTCATCATCTTAGGCATCACGAATGTCGACGCGGAGATGCGGGATGCCATGGCCAAGAGTGAGGCTCTGGCTGAGGCGCTGACTTCGGCGGAGGAGGCCAGCAGAGCGAAAACGTCCTTCCTCTCCAGCATGAGCCATGAGATCCGCACGCCTATGAACGCGATCATCGGGCTTGATACGCTTGCGCTGAAGAATGAGAACCTGGATGAGGAGACGCGCGAATACCTGGAGAAGATCGGAGGGAGCGCCAGACATCTGCTCTCCCTCATAAACGATATCCTTGATATGAGCCGGATCGAATCAGGCCGTGTGATCCTGCACAGGGAGGTATTCTCCTTCAGTGCCATGCTGGAGCAGATCAATACCATGGTCACGTCCCAGTGCGAAGACAAGGGCCTGACCTATGAGTGCCGTATCCTGGGCCGGATGGAGGAATCCTATATCGGCGACGAGATGAAACTCAAGCAGGTGCTGATCAACATCCTGTCGAATGCCGTCAAGTTTACAGAGGCGCCGGGCAGCGTCACGCTGACAGTGGAGCGGACGGCTGCGTTCGAGAACCAGTCCACGGTCCGATTCCGTATCAGGGATACAGGCATCGGCATGGATCAGGAGTTTATCCCCAGGATCTTTGACGCGTTTTCCCAGGAGGACATCGGCTTCAAGAGCAAGTTTGGCAGCACCGGGCTGGGCATGGCCATCACGAAGCGGATTGTGGAGACGATGAACGGTTCGATCAGCGTCGAATCCGAGAAGGGTGAGGGCACCGAATTCGCGGTGTCGGTCACGCTGAGAAACTGCGATCAGAAGGGAGAAGAGAGAGAGATCACGATCGATCCCCAGACCCTGAACGTACTGGTTGTGGACGATGATCCGATCGAGGCGGAGCATGCCAGGACGGTGCTGGAAGAGGTCGGTATCCGGGCCGACACCAGTACGAGTGCGCAGGAGGCCCTGCGCATGATGGAGGTGCAGCACTCAAGGCACAAGCCCTACAACCTCGTACTCATGGACTGGAATATGCCGGGAATGAACGGTCTGGAGGCATCTGCCGAGATCAGGAAGCAGTATGATACCGAAAGCACCGTCGTCGTCCTGACCGCGTATAACTGGGATGATATTCAGGAGGAAGCGCATCGCGTCGGCGTGGACAGCTTCCTCGCGAAGCCCCTTCTTCCGGAAAATGTCATCGAGGAATTCGAACGGATCGCACGCAGGAACAACATGACCCTGTTTCGGGAGAAGAAGCGGGCGAACCTGTCGGGGCGCCTTATCCTGCTGGCCGAGGATATGGAGATCAATGCGGAAATCATGATGGATACGCTCGAACTGGATGGCATCAGGGCCGATCACGCCGAAAACGGCAGGATCGCTCTGGAAATGTTTAAAGAAAGCAGGGCAGGGGACTATGCGGCGATCCTGATGGATGTGCGCATGCCTGAGATGGACGGCCTGGAAGCGGCGTCGGCGATACGTTCCCTGGACAGAGAGGACGCAAAGAAGATCCCGATCATCGCCCTGACGGCAAATGCTTTTGATGAGGACGTGCAGCGGTCCCTGCAGGCGGGCATGAACGCTCACCTGAGCAAGCCCGTGGATTCAGAGCAGCTGCTCCGGACGCTGAGCGAGCTGGTCTATGAAGCGGAATCGGACGGGGAAGGATGAAAGTGGCCGCTCAGCCGCGGGGTGTGACTTGTAACGAAAACCGATGAATTATGTATCGTTTTTTCGTGATCTGTGTGTTATACTCCTTATTTGACGAGTGCTGTGATCCGGCCGGACAACAGGACCTGCCGGACCGGCATATATCACAGAAATAGAGGGAGGTTTTTGAAAATGCTGTTTCAGGAACTCGGAAAGATGAAACGATCCTGGATCATGACATCGATCATCCTTATCGCGGTCGGAATTCTCATGATCATGTGCCCTGTCCGGTACATGGGTCTTCTGATCTCTGCGCTGGGATACATTCTGCTTGTGGCAGCCACGGTCATGGGTCTTGATTATCTTTCCAGCAAAAAGACTCTGATGAATTATGTTTCCCTGACAGCAGCCCTGGTCATCGGACTGCTGGGGCTGTTTGTCATGGTTCACCGGAAGGATGTCCTGCCGATGCTCAGCCTCTTATTCGGGCTTGTGCTGATCGTGTCAGGGCTCTTTGACCTGTTCAATGCGTACATGTACACAAGGCGCGCCGGACGTGCCGCGTGGGTGATTCTGGCACTCCTTGCCCTGATGACGATCGTGTTTGGTGTGCTCCTTCTGATAAACGGATGGTGGGATACGCCCTTTGTCCTCAAGAGGGTAATCGGAAGCATGCTGCTGCTTTCCTCTGTGGCCAGCATTATCAGGGTAATTCTGACCTGGCCGTTCAGGAATGTATAAGAGGGGAGGATGACGATGGCTGTGAAGGACACGAAGAACAGTGAGGCGCCGAAGAGATCAAAGCGCCGCAGTGCGGAGATCATCGGGGTTTTCGCAAAACATAATTTCTACGCGAACGGTCTCACACCGGAAGAACTGCGCACCAC
>ONVT01000093.1 GCA_900321365.1 uncultured Eubacteriales bacterium
CTGCTGATCTTTGACCAGTCGGATTCCGACGAGGAACATGAAGAATCCCTGACACTTATGCGCAGGATGTCACGGCTGTCGGATGTCCCGATGTGGGGCGCCGGCAATGTAAATCGCGTCGAGGACGTCAAGAAGATCCTGTACGCCGGCTGCAGGAAAGCGGTACTCAATTATTCGAAAGATTCAAACCGGGATATGCTGGAGGAAGTTTCCAAACGCTTCGGGAGGGAGAAGATCGCGGTTTGTGTAAAGACGGCTCCTTCTGTTGAAGATTTGAGACAGATCCGCCAGTATGCTCAGGAACTGATTCTGCTTTCGGAAGATTTTGATGAGGCATTTGCTGCAGAGAAATCCATTCAGGGGAGTATGCCTGACCTTTCTAACCTGAAAGCTATTAAGGAAGGCCTGGCTGGTCTGGATTCTATTCGTGAAGGCAAGGCGGGTATGGATTTCATTCGGAAAAGCCTGTCCGGACTTTCGGGTGTGGATGCTGTTCAGAAAAGCCTGTCCGGACTTTCGGGTGTGGATACAGTTCAGAAAAAACTGTCGGAGTATTCCTGGCTGAAAGAAGATTTCTCGATTCATGTCATCTCTGTTTCGGGGAGCATTTCTGATGAGGCTGTACGGAAGAGGCTTTCAGAATCCGTGGTCGAAGGAATCGGGGGAGCGTTTTCTCAGGATGAGGATGCGGACCTGATGGGCCTGAAGGCTTTGCTGAAAGCGGACGGGATGGATGTGAATCTGTTCGAGAGCGCATTTGCCTGGGAGGATCTGAAGCCATCTGAGCAGGGACTGATTCCGGTCGTCGTGCAGGATTACCGGAATGAAGAGGTGCTGATGGTGGCCTACATGAACCGCGAGGCATTTGAGGCGACGGTTCGTACGGGGGTCATGACATACTGGTCGAGATCGCGCGGCGAGCTGTGGGTGAAAGGACTGACGAGCGGGCATTATCAGTATCTGAAGGAGCTGAAGGTAGACTGTGACAATGACACGCTGCTTGCGCGGGTCGCGCAGGTCGGGGCTGCCTGCCATACCGGGAACCGCAGCTGCTTCTACCGCACCGCATTGAAGAAGGATACGCCACAGCGCAATCCGATGAAGGTGTTCGAGGATGTCTACGCGACGATCGAGGACCGCAGGCTGCATCCGAAGGAGGGCTCGTACACGAATTACCTCTTCGAGAAGGGGATCGACAAGATTCTGAAGAAGTGCGGGGAGGAGGCGGCGGAAATCATCATCGCGGCCAAAAACCCGAACCCGGAGGAGGTCAGGTATGAGATGGCGGACTTCCTGTATCATATGATGGTTCTGATGGCGGAGCGGGATATCACATGGGATGATATCGCGCAGGAGCTGGCGAACCGGGAGTGAACGCGGAGAGTGGCGCGGGCGGCGCAGGCGGATGACGCGGACGACGCAGAATGGTTGACAGAAACCCTAAAAATCAAGATAATCGGAAGATAAGCGGCCGGAAGGCGTGGGAAACCAGGGAAGGCTGGAATTATCCCAGTCCTGGGAAGACCTGAAGCGGCCGGAAGGACGTGGAAAACAAAAGATACATACGGAGGTACCCGAATACTATGATGGATCATACCAAATACCAGAAGCAGTTCTTCAATCCACCTGTCACCCAGATGAAATGGGCGCAGAAGGATTACGTCGACAAGGCACCGGTGTGGTGCTCCGTTGACCTTCGCGACGGCAACCAGGCGCTGATCGTGCCGATGGACCTGGAGACGAAGCTGAGGTTCTTCAATCTTCTGGTGGATATCGGATTCAAGGAGATTGAAGTCGGATTCCCGGCGGCGTCCGATACGGAGTATGAGTTCCTCCGTGCCCTGATCGAGAGAAACATGGTGCCCGACGACGTCACGCTGCAGGTGCTGACCCAGTCCCGCGAGCACATCATCAGAAGGACATTCGAGGCGCTGGAAGGCTGCAAGAATGCAATCGTCCACGTCTACAATTCCACCTCCCTCGCGCAGCGCGAGCAGGTCTTCCACATGGAGAAGGAGCAGATCAAGCAGATCGCGGTTTCCGGCGCCATTCTCCTGAAAGAACTGACCGAGGAGGCGGGAGAGAGATACCGCTTCGAGTACAGCCCCGAGTCATTCACCGGTACCGAGCCGGAATTCGCGCTCGAGGTCTGTAACGCGGTCCTCGACGTGTGGAAGCCGGAACCGGACCGCAAGGCGATCATCAATCTGCCGTCGACCGTGCAGCTCAGCATGCCGCACGTCTACGCGAACCAGATCGAATACCTCTCCGACAATATGAAGTACCGTGAAAACGTCGTACTCTCCCTCCACCCGCACAATGACCGCGGCACCGGAGTCGCGGACGCGGAAATGGGCCTGCTTGCCGGCGCGGACCGGATCGAGGGCACTCTCTTCGGAAACGGAGAGCGCACCGGCAATGTCGACGTCGTCACGCTCGCGCTCAACATGTACAGCCAGGGCGTCGACCCGAAGCTGAATTTCAACAACATGCTCGATATCGTCAGCAAGTACGAGGAATACACCCGCATGGATCTCGACCCGAGAAGCCCGTACGGCGGAGCGCTTGTATTTGCGGCGTTCTCAGGATCCCATCAGGACGCCATTGCGAAGGGAATGAAGTACCACGAGGAGCACGGCCTGAAAACCTGGACCGTTCCTTACATTCCGATCGATCCGACCGACATCGGCCGCAACTACGACGGAGACGTCATCCGCATCAACAGCCAGTCCGGAAAGGGCGGAGTGGCATTTATCCTCGAACACCACTTCGGGCTCCGGCTGCCCAAGCTCATGCGCGAGGCGGTCAGCTACGCGGTCAAGGCCGAGTCCGACCACGAGCACAGGGAACTCACGCCGGATCAGATCTTCGATCTGTTCATCGACCGGTTCGAGGACATCAAACGGCCGTACAGCATTTCGGAAGTGCATTTCAAGCAGCATAACGGAATCATCGCGACCGTCACCACCCAGTACAAGGGCGAGTCGCGCGAGGTCATGGCCTCCGGAAACGGCCGCCTGAACGCTGTCGCAAATGCGCTCAAGAAGTACTACCGCCTTGATTTTGACCTCGAGGTCTACGAGGAGCACGCGCTTGAAAAGTCGTCCTCCTCGCGCGCGATCGCCTATGTCGGCATCCGCAATCCGAAGTCCGAGAAGCTGTTCTGGGGCGCCGGCGTGGACGTCGATATCATCCGCGCGTCGATCAACGCGCTGCTGACGGCCGTGAACAATATGGTGACGTCCAGGGACGTGAAGTGATCCGTGAAGGAGATATGAAGTATGGGAGACAATCAGATAATATACAGGAGCACGCGGAGCCGGGACATCACGGCGACAGCCTCTGAGGCGATCCTGCAGGGACTCGCGCCGGACGGCGGACTGTTCGTGCCCGCGCGGGTGCCGGCTTACACCGGGAGTCTGGAGGCGCTTTCGAGGCAGACCTACCAGGAGACCGCACTCGAGATCATGAGCCTGTTCCTGACGGACTTTACGAAAGAAGAGCTGCAGCACTGCATCGACCGCGCGTACGACAGCAAGTTCGACATCCCGGAAATCACGCGCCTGAAGGAGGCCGACGGGGCGTGGTACCTCGAGCTGTTCCACGGCGCGACAATCGCGTTCAAGGACATGGCGCTGTCGATTCTGCCGCACCTGATGACGACGGCGGCGAAGAAGAACAATGTCTCGGACGAGATCGTGATCCTGACCGCGACCTCCGGCGACACCGGAAAGGCCGCGATGGCGGGCTTTGCCGACGTGCCTGGGACGAGGATCATCGTGTTCTACCCGAAGGGCGGAGTCAGCGTGATCCAGGAGAAGCAGATGCTGACACAGCGTGGCGCAAATGTCCTCGTCGCGGGTATCTACGGCAATTTTGACGACGCGCAGTCCGCGGTGAAGAAGATCTTCAGCGACGGGCAGATGAAGGAGCGGATGGAAGAGGGCAGCATGAGGTTCTCGAGCGCCAACTCCATCAACATCGGCCGCCTGGTTCCGCAGATCGTCTATTACTTCTACGCCTACGGCCAGATGGTGAAATCAGGCGAGATCAGGCCGGGTGATCCCATCAACTTCACGGTTCCCACCGGGAACTTCGGCAACATCCTTGCCGCTTACTACGCGAAGCAGATGGGCCTGCCCTGCGCGAAGCTGATCTGCGCGTCAAATGAAAACAAGGTGCTGGTGGATTTCTTCCGGACGGGAAGATACGACCGGAACCGCGAGTTCATATTAACAAGCTCGCCGTCCATGGACATCCTGATTTCCAGCAACCTCGAGCGCCTGGTTTATCAGGCGGCCGGAGAGGACAGCGACGCGACACGCGCATTTATGGAGAGCCTGGCGAAGGATGGCTCCTATGAGATCACGCCTAAGATGCAGGAAGGCCTGAAGGACTTCTGGGGCGACTACGCCTCCGAGGCGGAGACATCGGAGGAGATCCGCCATCTCCATGAGGTGTCGGGCTATGTCATTGATCCCCATACGGCGGTCGCCTCAAAGGTTTACCGCAGATACCGCGAGTCGACCGGCGACGATACGAAGACAGTGATCGCGTCCACGGCAAGCCCCTACAAGTTCCTGAGGAGCGTAGTGACATCGATCCGTCCCGATCTTTCGGAAATGAGCGACCTCGAGCTCGTCGAGGAACTGAACCGGATCTCCGGGACCGCGGTGCCGAA
>ONVT01000027.1 GCA_900321365.1 uncultured Eubacteriales bacterium
CTTGATGCCATCCACGACACTGTGCATGAAATGGCGCGCGACGAGGCCAGACACGGCAAGGCGTTCAAGGGATTGTTGGAGAGGTATTTCGGATAAGTCCAGATTAAGCGGCGTTTGTAGTATGTGTTAATCTGTTTTTAGATTATCCTGATCGAAAGGAGGTCACAATATGCCTACAAATGAAAAGGAATATAACGGCTATCTGCTTGATCAGCTTCATGCGTTGCAGCGAATTGAGAAAATAGCAAAAAAAATAGGAAATGAGGAGCTGCTTGAAGCGATCGAGGAAGAAAAACGTTTCGTTAATGAGAAACTTTATCAGAATCCTTCTCTTACAGCAGAGTAACAAACAAGAAAGTGTTTACAGGATTCATTTTTGAAGGAGTGGTTCAGATGAACCACTCCTTCTTCTCGTAAAAAATCCCAAATAAGCTCTTGACAAAACGTTTCGCGCAGTTAATAATGTGTATAGCGCAAAACGTTTCGCTCTTATAGTTGTCTGTCAGATTAACGAAGTCTGTTTTTGAGCAGGAGTATGGAGGCGAAGAGGTGGCTGCAACAATACGGGACATCAAGAATATGACTGGCCTCTCGCTTGCGACGATTTCAAAGTACCTGAACGGGGGGAACCTCCTTCCGGAGAACAGGGAGAAGATCGAGAAGGCGATCCGGGAACTCCACTATGAAGTAAATGAGATGGCCCGCGGTCTTGTGACCAGCCAGAGCAAGACGATCGGCGTTGTTGTATTTGACATATCGAATGTATTTACCTGCACGATCCTTCAGTTTCTGGGGGAGCACCTGAGGGAGGCCGGGTACGCGGCCATGATCTGCGACTCGCAGAACGATCCCGTGCTGGAGAAGGAGAACATTCACTTTCTGCTTGGAAAGAAAGTGGATGGACTGATCGTCATCCCGGTCGCGAAGGATTCAGGTTTTCTGGAGCCGGTCTTCCGGAACCAGATTCCGGTGGTTCTTCTGGACCGATCGCTGCATGATGCGAGGACCGACTGCGTGAAGGTCAACAACAGGGAGGCCTCCTATGAGGCGCTCGGCATGCTGGCGGATTACGGGCACCACAGAATCGCCCTGATCAGTGCCGACAATGTAAGCACCGGGCAGGAAAGACTGGAAGGATGCCTGGAGCTTCTGAAAGACCGGGGGATCGGGATTCCTCCCGAATACCTGAAGGTCGGTTCGCACAGCATCGAGCACGGATACCGGAGCATGCAGGAGCTTCTGCAGCTTGACGACAGGCCGACGGCGGTATTCATGGGAAACTTTGAGATTATCCTGGGAGCTGTTCTGGCAGTCAATGAATCCCAGTACCAGTGCCCGGAGGATCTGTCCCTGCTGGGATTTGACGACCTGATCATTTCGAACCTGTCTAATCCGAAGCTGGTTCTGGTTGTCCAGCCCCTTAAGCAGATGGCCGAGGAGGCGGTCCGGTTGCTGATGGAGCGGATCGAGCAGAGACGGAATCCGGACAGTCAGGAAGAAGAGGAAAAGCCGGACGATCATGTAGAGCTGGTTCTGAGAGCAAGCATCGCACAGGGTGAATCGATCGCCCGCTGCGGATGAAAACAGAATCCCGCAGTGGATGAGAACAGAATCTCGTTGTGGATAAGCGCTGAACCCCGCCGCAGATGATCACTGATCTCGCAGGCGGGAACAGATTGGTCAGATATCAGATAAAGCGAACGGTCATAGAGGAGGAGGGTAATACTATGGTGGATCCGAATACGGTCCCGGCGATGCGCCTGGGTGACGGCGGCACGATTCCCTGCGTCGGAATGGGGACATTTGGCTCGGACAGAGTCAGCCCGGAGGAAGTAGCCGGAGCGGTTGCCGGCGGGATCAGGGCAGGATACAGGCTTTTCGACTGCGCTGCCTGCTACGGGAATGAGGCCGAGATCGGGGAAGTCTTCAGGACAGCCTTTGAGGAGAAGGTTGTGGAGCGGAAAGACCTGTTCATCATGACGAAGGTCTGGAATGACATGCACCGCGAGGTGAGGAAGTCTTGCCTGAAGAGCATCGAGGATCTTCAGTGCGAATATCTGGACATGCTGTTCATCCACTGGCCGTTCCCCAACTACCATGCGCCGTTCTGTGACGTGGATTCCAGGAATCCGGATTCAAAGCCGTTCTCGGTGCAGGAGTTCCTTGACACCTATCGCCAGATCGAGGCACTTGTGGACGAGGGTCTGGTCCGCCATATCGGAATCTCCAACATGACGATTCCGAAGCTGAACGCGGTTCTGGATCAGCTCCGTATCCATCCGGCGGCCTGCGAGTCGGAGATGCATCCCTGCTTCCAGCAGCAGGAGATCCTGGACTATCTGAAGGCACACGACATCCTTCCGATCGCCTATATGCCGCTCGGATCGCCGAGAAGGCCGGAGCGCGACATCGAGCCGGATGACATTGCCGATATGCAGATGCCTGAGTTGAAGAAGATCGCTGAGGCGCACGGTGTGCATCCCGCCATCATCTGCCTGAAATGGGCGCTGCAGCGCGGGACTCTCCCGATCCCGTTCTCGGTGCACAATTTCGAGGCGAACCTGCGCGCTGCGGTGACGGAGAAGCTGACCGATGACGAGATGGCCGTGATCAATACGCTCGAGAGGAGCAACCGCCTGGTCAAGGGACAGGTCTTCCTGTGGGAAGGAGCGAAGAGCTGGCACGACCTGTGGGACGAGGACGGCGTCATTGTGGACTGCACAGACTGCTGAATGCTGCTGACTACAGAAGCAAGGTCATTTGATCCGATGATCACACAGCAAACGCCGCGGGATCATCGAGGGAAGATGCCGGAAAACCAATATCTGTGATGAGATACAGAAATAGCAGGAACAGATCCTGAAAAGGACAATCCCCGGCAGACAGTCCGGGAAGGGCACAACACAAACAGGAGGAAGAGAGTATGGAAGCCAAAAAGATCATCCCGCGCAGCATGAGAGGAGCCACCCTGCCGGGAAACAGCACGGTTGAGATGAAGGATTTTGAGGTGCCGACCCCCGGATTCGGTCAGGTGCTGGTCCAGACCAAGGCGAGCACGATCTGCGGTTCTGACATCCGCGCGATCTACAGAGAGCACACCGGCAAGGGCGCGGAGGGTTATATCCCCGGCATGATCGCCGGACATGAGCCCTGCGGAGTGATCGTGCAGGAAGGCCCCGGCCTCAAGGAATTCAAGGCGGGAGACCGCGTGATCGTGTATCACATCTCCGGATGCGGCGTCTGCTACAACTGCCGCATGGGTTATATGATTGCCTGCTCGAATCCCACCTGGCGCCAGGCATACGGCTGGCAGAGGAACGGCGGCATGGCCCCCTACATCCTCTGCGACGAGAAGGACCTGATCCATCTTCCGGACGAGCTGACCTACAAGGACGGCGCGCAGGTTGCCTGCGGATTCGGCACGGTTTACGAGGCCCTTGAGAAGATCGGCATCTGCGGAAATGACGCAGTTCTGGTCACCGGACTTGGCCCTGTCGGCCTTGCCACCCTGATGCTGGCAAAGGCGATGGGCGCGGACAAGCTGATCGGCGTCGAGATGAATGACTACCGGATCGAGCTCGCGAAGAAGCTGAACCTTGTGGACTATGTCTTCAAACCGACGGATCACACCGTGCAGGATATCCTGGATGTGACGGGCGGAAAGGGCGTTGAGCGCGCGATCGACTGCTCCGCGTCTGACGCCGGACGCCAGACCTGTGTGAGAGCTTCCAAAGAATGGGCAAAGATCGCGCTGGTCGGCGAGGGCAATACCATGACGCTGAATCCGAGTCCGGACATGATGCACTCACAGAAGACCATTTACGGATCCTGGGTCACCTCCACATGGAAGATGATGGACCTGGTTGACCGTCTTGTGAGATGGAACATCCATCCCGGAGACCTGATCACGGACGAGTTCCCGATCGAGCGCGCGGATGAGGCATACGCCCTCATGGCCAGCGGCAAGTGCGGGAAGGTCGCGGTCGTCTATCCGGATTGATCTGAAGAAGCGCTGGCGGCGCCGGCAAAATGCCTGGTGCTGCCTGCAGCTGTCGGATAAAGTGAAGGCACGGGGTAAGATCCAGATGAAGCAGACCGGACTGAATCACATCACGAGACAACAGATAAGGAGGCTCTGCCGATGTACCAGATGAGTCCGGTATGGCAGGAGTATTACATCCAGCTGGAACCGGACAGGCGTAAGGAGCTGCTTCACCGTCTCCTGAAAGAGGAGGCGGATGACGGGGCGAATGCCGTCCGGCAGAAGCTCTTTTCCCTCCGCTACATGGAGGAGGGGAAAACGGAACCGTCCGTTGACCGCTGGCTGTGGGCGTGTGTGAATTTCGTCCAGGTTTTCAGTACCTCCCGGTTCCTCAAGAGAGGAGGGAGGAAGGAAGTGGAGCAGTTCCTGGACAGCTCCGGCTACCGGGAAGCCTTAAGTGCGGGAGAGCGCGGCGAAACAGCACTGTACTGGGAGATCAGGAACGCCGCGAAACGCTACTTCAAAACCTGCATGGGATCGGAGTACAGAAGATCCCTCTTCGGGCTGCTCAGTCCGAACGCGTCGGACCAGAAGAGACAGATGTGCCTGGAAGTGTGGAGGATGACCGAGGGCCTGGAGAAACGGCTCGGCATGCAGGAAGAGCTGAAGCTCTGGACGAAGGCGGTACAGGACGAATACCGGACCACGGATCCGTCCGCGCCGGCAAGGCTTAAGGAAATATCCGAAAAGAGCTGACTGGAAGGAAAAGTGCTTTCAGGGAGGAGGAGAAATCGTTGGATAAGATCAAGCAGAATCCAGTTATAAAGAAGTTGGGATTTAACCGGATCATACTGTTCCTGATCCTGCTTCTGATGTATGCGGTGTTCTCGGTGATCATCCCGGGATTTGCCGGTATGGACAGGATCATGAGCATTCTGAACTATGCTTATTTCCTGGGCTTTCTTGCGCTCGGCGTTACCTTTGTCATCGCGACCGGAGGCATCGATTTCTCGATCGGTCCGGTGATGTTCTGCTGTGCGCTGATGTCAGGCTATACACTGAATACCTATGGAGCGCCGGTCATCGTCTCCCTGCTTCTGAGCATCCTGATCGGCTTTTGCTTCGGCTGCTTCAACGGATCCCTGGTGGCATATGTCGGGGTTCCGCCTTTCATCGTCTCCATGGCGACCATGAATATCGCAAAGGGACTCGGCTCCGTGTTCACCAAGACACAGTCGGTCAGCTGGCCGCAGGGCAATGACCCCTCCGGCAACGGCTGGTTCCGGAACCTGGTCAAGGTAGGAGGCGTCCCGACAGGCCTCATCGTCTTTGTCATTGCTATTGTGGTTCTCTATATCGTGATGAACAACACGAAGGCCGGCCGTTATATTCTCTGTCTCGGAAGCAACAAGGAAGCCGTGCGTCTGTCCGGCGTCAATGTCCGCAAGTGGCAGATGCTGGCGTACGTTATCTGCGGCCTCATGGCCGGAATCGCAGCGATCTTCTTTGTCGGCGCGTACACGACGGTGCAGCCGGGCCTGGGCGATACCTACAACAATGAAGCCATCGCGTCCTGCGTCATGGGAGGAACCTCCATGGCTGGCGGTCTTGCGTCAATCGGAGGAACCGTGATCGGCGTATTTGTCATATCCCTCCTGCAGGAGGGCATCATGGCACTCCGTATGACCAAGGAAGTGCAGATGATCATCACCGGCATCATCGTTATCGTGTTCGTCTACGCGGATGTCTCGGCACGACGCCGCAAGAACTGATCGAAAGGAGAAGGAGAGAAGATGGGTGAAGTTATATTAACTATGAAAGACATCGACAAGTCCTTCCCCGGAGTCCACGCACTGGACCATGTCGATTTTGAGTTGAAAAGAGGGGAAGTCCACGCGCTGATGGGTGAGAACGGGGCCGGGAAGTCAACCCTGATGAAGGTGCTCACCGGGATCTACACGAAGGACTCCGGGACGATCACCTATGAGGGCCGCGAAGTCGAGTTTCACAATACCCACCACGCGCAGGAAGCCGGCATTGTCATCGTCCATCAGGAACTGAACATGGTCGGTGACCTGACCGTCGCCCAGAACATTTTCATCGGGCGCGAGTTCAAGAAGGGCTTCATGATCGATGACAAAAAGATGATCAGGGAATCGAAGAAGCTGTTTGACGAGCTGCACATCGACATCGATCCGAAGGCGAAGATGAGCGACCTGACGGTCGGAAAACAGCAGATGTGTGAGATCGCGAAGGCCATCTCCCACCAGGCAAAGGTCATTATCTTCGATGAGCCCTCCGCCGCCCTGACGGAGAAGGAGATTGAAGACCTGTTCGCGATCATCCGCGACCTGAGAAAGCAGAACCTGGGCATCATCTATATCTCCCACAGAATGGATGAGATCAAGGTCATCACGGACCGCGTGACGGTCATGCGTGACGGCTCCTATGTCGGCACACTGATCACAGAGGACTGCACGAAGGAAGACATCATCAACATGATGGTCGGCCGCGTGATCTATGAAGACCCGAAGACGCACAGCATGGTGCCGGAGGGGGCGCCGGTGGTGCTGAAGGTGGAACACCTGAACGCCGGAAAGATGGTGCAGGATGTCAGCTTCGAGCTGCGTAAGGGAGAGATCCTCGGATTCTCCGGTCTGATGGGCGCGGGCCGCACCGAGACGGCAAGAGCCCTGTTCGGCGCGGATCCGAAGACGAGCGGGGACATCTACATCAACGGGCAGAAGGTTACCATCAACACCCCCGAGGACGCTGTGAAGAACGGCATCGGCTATCTCTCCGAGGACCGGAAGCGCTTTGGTATCGTGGTCCAGAAGACCATCACGGAAAACTCCACGCTAGCAACGCTTTCCAAGTATATGTCCGGACCGTTCATCAACAAGGGCGCGGAGAAGGAAGTAGCGGAGAAGTATATCAAAGAGCTGGATACGAAGACGCCCGGCGCGGATCAGCTGGTTGTCAACCTTTCCGGCGGAAACCAGCAGAAGGTGGTTATCGCGAAGTGGCTGGTGCGCAACTGCGATATCCTGATTTTCGACGAGCCCACAAGGGGAATTGACGTTGGCGCGAAGAACGAGATCTACAAGCTGATGAACCGTCTTGCCTCCGAAGGAAAATCGATCATCATGATCTCCTCGGAGATGACCGAGATCCTTCGTATGAGCGACCGCATCATCGTGATGTGTGAGGGAAAAAAGACCGGAGAGATCGCGATCGAGGAGGCAACACAGGAAGCGATCATGGACAAGGCAACCCGCGACATCAAGTAAGGGAGAAAGAAGATGGCGAAAAAGAAATCAATCTTTACGCAGGAAGTGATCGTCGGAATCGTCCTGGTTGTTCTGCTTCTCTTATTCCGCGCGATCAGTGCTGACTTTGGAAAGTACACGACAATCCTGAGCATGCTGGACATTTCCTACTATTACGTCCTGATGGCGATCGGGGTGGCATTTCCGCTGATCACCGGCGGCGTGGACCTGTCCATCGGAACCGGCATGATCTGCTACGCCCTGGCGGGCGGCTGCCTCATCCGGTTCTACAATGCTCCTACCGGCGTGGCGATCCTGGTCTCGATCCTGTTCGGCGTGGGGATCGGCTTTGCCAACGGCATCCTGATCTCGATCATGGGACTGCCGCCCTTCCTGGCGACGTTGTGTACCTGTATGATTACCCGCGGACTTGGCTCGGTTGTCACCGGTTCCTTCGCAATCCCATGGCCGACGGCCAAGCAGGACAACGGCTGGTTCCATTCGATTTTCAAAATTGCGACGGAGAATAAAACCAAGCTTCCCCTGGGTCTTCTGTGGATCATCCTGCTGATGCTGGTCATGCAGTTCGTGCTGGCCCACACCCGGTTCGGCCGGTATACGATCGCGATCGGCTCCAACAAGGAAGCGGCGATCCTGTCCGGAATCAACGTGAAGTTCTACCACATCATGGTTTACGTGGTCAGCGGTCTGTTTGCGGGTCTGGCGTCTATCGCGTACGCCGCGGTCATCAAGACGGTGCAGCCGGGAACAGGCGCGGGCATGGAGCTGGACGCAATAGGAGGCGCCATCGTCGGCGGCGTTTCCGCATCGGGCGGCTATGGAACCATTTACGGAACGGTGATTGGCGCGTATGTCATCCTGGTCCTGAAGCAGGGCCTTCCCTACATCGGATTCAACGCGAACATGCAGCAGATTATCACCGGCTTCGTGCTGATCGGTGCGGTCACGATCGATATCGTCAAGAGAAAGGTGATCAAGTAATCCATGCAAGGCTTTTTGCCTGGCACAATCGAAGATAAAGTCAGGCAGGATGCATTAACAGGTTTCACATCATTTCAGGAAATCACCCCTGACGGGGGGGTTTACACAAACCGGTGAGCCGGCTTTGTGAAGTATTCATTCA
>ONVT01000184.1 GCA_900321365.1 uncultured Eubacteriales bacterium
AAAGACTGCCGCAAGGCACGGGGAGGCTGAGCAAACTATGTTGATCTTCCTGATTCTGACAACAGCGTTTTTATGTGTGCTCTCTGTAGAAGACATCCGCACCCGTACCATCCCCGGCTGGTCCGCCCCTGCCTTCGGGACTGCCATGGGCATTCTGCACCTGTTTCTGCGGGATATGACCCTGACACAGTTACTTGCGGGCCTCATACCGGGCGCGGTTCTTCTCTTTCTCTCTTTTCTGCTGCATACATCCCTTGGAACCGGCGACGGTCTGGTGGTTCTCGTATGCGGCGCTGCGGTCGGCCTTGAGAAAGAATTCGCCGCTCTGACAGCGGCCCTTGTCTTCTGCGCGGTATTCTGCATTCCTCTTCTGCTCCTGAAGCGGGTGCACCGGAGCGACTGTCTGCCGTTCCTTCCTTTTCTTGCCGCCTCGCACCTTGTGATGCTCACAGCGGAGGTAATCGTATGAGCTGCCAAATATCCTGCCGCAGACTGAAGCTGCCCGTCCGTCTTATCTGCAAGCCTCAGATTCCTGACTTTTCTGACTGCCGCAGTGAACCGCGATACGGGTCAGGCCGGCTGCCCTTTCTTCTGCGCTCCGTTATTTCTTCCAGAGTCCCGCACGCTGCACAAACTCCGCTCCGGGCCAGCTTCACGGTGGAGGCTGCCCTGCTGATGACCGTAATCCTGCCTGTGCTTCTGGCCATCCTCTACTATGGATTCTATCTGCATGACAGGGGCGTTCTGAACGGAGCCGCACAGCAGATCACCGCCCAGGCGGATCTGAACAGCTGGAAAAAGGCCGGAAACAACAAGCTTGACAAACTTGCAAAAAAACTGGAACAGTACATCGGGCCGTCAAAAAACGTCTCTTCCTCGGTCAGCGCGTCGCAGGAAAAGGCTTCCATTCAGTACAAGGCGTCCATATCCCTTCCGGGCATTCTCCCCACCCTGTTTGGTAAGAACCCTCTCGATACCGGCGCCTCCGCCAGCCGGACGATTCTGTATCCGGCCGATCTGATCCGGAAGATCCGGGGACTTGAGTACGTCAGCGCCCTTTTGAAAGGGGACGGATAATGGAGAAAGAGTATGTCAGAGAACTCGACCATGCCTATCTTGTTCTAGGCGATTGTCAGATCGATGAAGATGAATACGTTCTGCAGATGGCCATGCGCGGCAGACTGTCCGGCATCCTCCCGCTCAGCATCGCCGGGAGGGACGGAAAAAAACTGCTGCGGGCGGATGTCACTGCCTGCACCAGCATCACCTCACGGTTCAGGGACATCCCGCTGACCGCAGGAGACATTCGGAAGATTCTCTCCGCCATCCGGGATACCGCGCAGAAGATGCCGGGGCTTCTGATGAGCGTCCGGGATCTCTATCTGGATCCGGAATGCGTCTTCCTGGGTGCGGGGGGCGATGAGGTTCTGGTCTGTTATATCCCCCATATCTCCGACACAGAGCCGGATTCCGTCCGCCTGCTGTCGGAGTTTCTCCTGAAAAAACTGGATCACTCCGACCAGGCAGCTACACAGCTGGCATACACACTGTATGATCAGGTGTCACAGGAATCCTATGTGCTGACCGACATTCTCCAGAATCTGCTCCAGGGCGGAGGGAACATGCCTCCGGGTTCCGGGAGAGAACCCGCGTCCACACAGGGGAGGAGCAGATCAGGTTCCGGAGAGGATCTCCCCGGCAGGCCCGGCTTCAGAGATGATATCCCCGGCAGAGCCGGTTCCGGGGAAAGCATTTCCGGGAGATCCGGCGCAGACCGCGGCGCGGGATCCTATGGCGGTCACAATGCTGGATCATTCGGCAGTCACAACGTAGAATCATACAGCGGTCACAGCTCTGGATCCTACGGCGGTCACAGCTCTGGATCCTTCGACAGTCACAGCGCTGGATTCTACAGCGGTCACAGCACTCACTCCGGAAATGAGAACTCCGGCCGGGAAAGAAAGATCCGTGACGAATTCTCCGGCTCTAATATAAAAAAGCTTCCTCCTCCCGGAAAGAAAAAGCATTCAGGAAACAGTCTGCGATCCGGTGGCAGATCCGGCACATCCGGAAAGCCTGCCCGGATTTCCCGCCGTCTTCTGATTCCCATACTGATCATCCTTCCCGCCGCGTGCGCAGCCATTGTCATCTTCCGCATGGACCTCACTCAGATTCTCGGCATGGGGTTTCTGTGTGCTGCCCTGATCTGGATGATTCATTCCTCACTGGAAAAGTACTCTTCAGAAGGACGGAACGTATGGTACGACGATGAGAATGATCCGGAAAGTGACGACCGGTTCTACCAGTCCCTCCGGCAGGAGCTGTACGCTGAAAACCCGGATTTTTCTCAGCAGGGATTTCAGTCCGCATACTCTCCGGAATCCTCCTCCTTACGCAATGATCACGAACATATGCAGGGGGACTCTCTCTCACGAAATGATTATGAACACATGCAGGGAGATTTCTCCGACCGGGGAAGCCGGGCAGCCATGTACGGAGACCATGGGTCCCGCATGAATTCCGAATCTGAAGATGAGAGAACCCGCATGCTGGGCGGCAGAAAACCGGTGCTTGTCAGCCTCCAGCCGGATCGCTGCGGCGATATCACGATCAGAAGCGACCACCTGATCCTGGGAACGAGCCGCACCCAGGCAGACATTGTCCTTCCCGGTGATACCGTTAGCCGGAAACACGCAAGAATCGAACAGCGCACGGACGGGTACTACGTGACCGACCTGTTCTCGACAAACGGCACCTTCCTCGACGGCCACCGCCTCGAGAGCGGGCATGCCGTCTCACTGAAGGACGGCGCGCAGCTGACCATCGCCTCCCTCCACTACCGCGTCACAATCCCGGCCTCCGCATAGGATCTCAAGCTATATTTCCCACACCCCGTTGCAAATTATGCCCGCTATAGGTGTGGGGTTGCCTCCGCAAGGCACCATCAGCAGGAGTATCACCGCCGATTCTTTTTGTTGGAATCGGCGGTGATTTCTGTATAATAATACCCATAAGCTATGTAAGTTTTTTACCGGGTACAATCGGAGCATTCATATGGGAGCATTTATTGTAATTGTCATCGGTGTCACAGCCGGCATCGTTTTCTGCATGTACTATATTTCCCGGCGCACAGCTGCTTTTCCCCTCCTACAGAGAATCTCGCACGGCAATCAGCGCAAGGCATTCTGGATCAGCCTTCTGTTCTATTTGGCAGTGTTTGCCGTTCTGTGCATTGTGATCAATCCGATCAACGCAGTCATCTGCGTTGTCCACTTCGGCGGGTTCTGTCTTCTGTGCGAACTGCTCTTTTATATCCTGCACAGGATCACTCACAGGAAGTTCAGCAGTTACCTTCCTGGACTGTGCGCGATGGCACTTACCGTCTGTTATATGATCTCTGCCTGGTACCTGTGTACGCATGTAAAAGAGACGGACTACTCCCTGGAAAGCTCTTCCCTGGAAGGGGATCTGCGGATCGTCCAGATTGCTGATTCCCATATGGGCGCCACGTTCGACGCTCAGAAATTCCATGATTATATCCTCGAGATCAATGAGCTCCATCCGGATCTTGTCGCCATTACAGGCGATTTCGTTGATGACGACACTTCCCGTGAAAATATGATAGAAGGCTGCAAGGCGCTGGGAGATCTCGATACAACCTATGGCGTTTATTTCTGCTACGGCAACCATGACAGAGGGTACTTCAGCGAGGAAGGCCGCGGCTGGACCAACGACGAACTCCAGGAGAATCTGGAGAAGAATGGCGTGACTGTCCTGGAGGATGAGGCAGAGCTCGTCGACGACAGGTTCTATGTCATCGGGCGCAAAGACAAATCCGTCGGCAAGACCGGCGAGGACCGTATGACTGCCGGGGAACTGATGTCCGGCCTGGATCCGGATCTGTACAAGATCGTGCTGGACCACCAGCCCTGCGAATATGACGAACTGGCCCAGGCAGGCGCCGACCTTGTGCTGGGCGGACATACCCATGGCGGACAGTTCCTGCCGTTCAACGACATGGGTGTTCTGACACGACAGTATGAGCGCAGCAAAGGCCATGAAAAGAGAGGCGATACCGACTTTATCGTCACAACCGGGATCAGCGACTGGTCGCTGATCTTTAAGACCGGCTGCCAGTCTGAGTATGTCGTCGCCGATGTGCATGGAACCG
>ONVT01000058.1 GCA_900321365.1 uncultured Eubacteriales bacterium
AAGGTTGTGTCCCTCACCCGGAATGTAGCTGGTAACTTCAATTCCGTTGGAAAGGCGGACACGGGCGATCTTACGAAGCGCTGAATTCGGCTTCTTCGGGGTCGCGGTCTTGACTGCTGTGCAGACGCCTCTCTTCTGCGGCGAGCTGTCATTCGTCGCTCTCTTCTTCAGGGAATTGAATCCATGCTGAAGCGCCGGAGCGGTGCTCTTCTTGACAGAGGTCTGTCTGCCCTTTCTGACTAACTGGTTAAAGGTTGGCATGAAATATTCACCTCCTGTTTTATATGGATCGGTTCGATCCTGTCTGTGTGGCTGCTTTGCATCAAAAATGAGTGCGTGATTTGTCGCGCACCTTGACATTATATTTAGAAGCACCCTGACTGTCAAGCAGATATTCTGACGTTCGGCGGCAAGTCCCACCCCCGCGGCTGCGGGTGTTCCTAATGATTCATTACGATTTCCTTAATAGGGTGGACTTTGCCGTTCATTCAGTGTAAACTTCGCACTGTATCTGCAGCGATGCGGATTCACATGGCAGTATTCAATTTCAAATATCGGAAGGAAGCGTGAGCAATATGAAAATCAGTTCATTTTTCAAGCCGCTGTCATTTCTGCCGGCTCTTGCGCTTATGTATATGATCTTCACCTTTTCATCACAGAACGCAGAATCCTCTTCCTCCCTGAGTTACCAGGTCAGCAGGAAGATGGTGCAGGCCGTCAACACGGTTACAAACCAGGGCTGGGATGAATGGCAGATCGAAGCGCACACGAATCAGATCCATAAGTATGTCCGAAAAGGTGCCCATATCACGGAGTATTTCCTCCTGGCGATCGCGGTCTCATTCCCGCTGTATGTCTATGGCGTTAGGGGGATCCTGCTGATGATCCTGGCAGGACTCATCTGTGTCGGGTACGCCTGTACCGACGAATACCACCAGTCCCTTGTCTCGGGGCGGGCCGCCTCCCTGCGGGATGTCCTGATCGATTCGATCGGCATCTTCTTCGGTGTGATCCTGACGCGGCTGATCGGCTGGTCAGGCCGGATGGCTATCACCGGGCCGGCGTATGAGCGGCGACAGAAGAAGCAGCAGATGGCGCTTGACGCGCGGGAGGAGGAGCTTCGCAGAAGGGAGGACGCCCTCAGGCGCGAGGAGATCCGGTACAGAAGGGAACGCTCTTACCAGCGAGCGCCGCGCAGTCAGGAAGCTTATTCCGGCCTGAATGCGCGAGAGGTTTCCTTCCCTGACGGAAGGAGCGCCGTTCCTTATCAGGGAGGCAGAGAATCCGGTGTTCCTTACCAGGATGCCGGAGCGAGCGCCGCTCCTTACCAGGGCGCCGTGAGACCTGGGGTTCCTTACCCGGGCACTGCTGCACAGGACGATGCACTCGGCAGGACACGTGTGATCGGTACAAAGCACGAGGTCGATGACCGCACCCGTGTCTACCGTTCAGAGGAGGAACAGCGCCGCATGGAAGAGGAATATCAGAGACAGACTTTCGAGCGCAGACAGGTCCAGAGCCGTGAGCTGCAGGAGGACAACACCAGCGACCAGCTGGCGGAGGAGCTCCCCTTTTCAAAGCTGTTCAAAAAGAAGGACTAAGGAAGAACGCGGATATATAGAAAGAGCCGCCGCACGGATCCATCCGTGCGGCGGTTCTTTTCTGTTCCGGTTCTTTTTATTCATCCGCGTCCGGGAAGTCCTCTGAAATCTCTTCAAGGACACTCTCCGCATAGCTTTCAGGCAGAAGCTCTTCCCCGATCTCATCCGGGAACTCCTCCTGGGGCGGATTCAGGTCATAGACGCTCCGATCCACCATGGAGGTGTCGATCCGGACATTGCGATAACGCTTCATGCCGGTTCCGGCCGGAATCAGTTTGCCGATGATGACGTTCTCCATCGGACCAACCAGGTGGTCAACCTTGCCCTTGATCGCGGCATCCGTCAGAACTTTCGTAGTCTCCTGGAAGGATGCTGCGCTCAGGAAAGATTCCGTCGCGAGCGAAGCCTTCGTGATACCCAGAAGAATCTGCGTACACTCCGCCTTCTTCAGACCTTCCTCCTCAAGCCTGTGATTGATCTCATCAAACTCAAGCGCATCGATCTTCGTTCCCTGCAGGAGCTGGGAATCACCCGGATCGTCGACCTCGACCTTCTTGAGCATCTGTCGCACCAGAACCTCGATGTGCTTGTCGGAGATCTCAACACCCTGAAGCCGGTACACTCTCTGCACTTCCTGGAGCAAGTAATCCTGCACGGCGTCCACGCCCTTGATCCTGAGAAGATCATGCGGGTTGATGGAACCCTCCGTCAGCTGGTCGCCTGCCGCGACGATGTCGCCATCCTGCAGATGGGTGCCGTCGCTCTTCTTGCGCAGCTCCGTTCCGTAAGTGTGCAGATACGCCTTTGATTCCCCGGTATCGGGATTCGTGACGACGATCTCTTCCTTCTTTTTGTTATTGCGCAACTCCAGGACACCGTCGATCTCGGAGATGATGCACATACCCTTCGGCCTGCGCGCCTCGAACAGCTCCTCGACACGGGGAAGACCCTGTGTGATATCGCCGCCCGCGACACCGCCGGTATGGAAGGTTCTCATGGTC
>ONVT01000286.1 GCA_900321365.1 uncultured Eubacteriales bacterium
ATGTCGCATGTCTCGTACAGCTTCGTGGACTTACCGCTCTGCCCGGAAATGATCAGAGGCGTCCTCGCCTCGTCGATCAGGACCGAGTCGACCTCGTCGATGATCGCATACACAAGGTCTCTCTGAACAAGCTTTTCCTTGTAAATGACCATGTTGTCACGAAGGTAGTCGAAACCGTCTTCGTTGTTCGTGATATAGGTGATGTCCTTTGCGTACTCTTCTCTTCTCTCATCCGACTCCATCGAGTTCTGGATGCATCCGCAGGTCAGGCCGAGAAATTCATGAACCGGCCCCATCCAGTCGCGGTCACGCTTTGCCAGGTAATCATTGACCGTGACGATATGGACGCCCTGTCCGGTAAGCGCGTTCAGGTACGCGGGAAGCGTCGATACAAGCGTCTTACCTTCACCGGTACGCATCTCGGCGATACGGCCCTGATGGAGGATAATACCGCCGATCACCTGTACCCGGTACGGCTTCAGTCCGATGACTCTCCACGCAGCCTCGCGGACCGTGGCAAATGCTTCCGGAAGGATATCGTCCAGGCTCTCGCCATCCTGATATCTTTTCTTAAACTCAGCCGTCTTGGCCTTCAGTTCATCATCTGTAAGCTTCGAATAGCTGTCCTCAAGGTCCATGACCTTCTGGACGGTCGGCTCGATCTTCTTCAGCTCACGCTGGGAATGCGTGCCGAACATCTTTTCCATAAATCCCATCTGAATATGCTGCTCCTTTTCAGGTTATTCCTTTCCGTGAAACGTTGATATAGATTTTAACACGTGAACCGTTCTGTGACAAGGCAGGCGCATTTTCCATCCGGCATGGTTACAAATCCCGTTC
This sequence comes from uncultured Eubacteriales bacterium, assembly GCA_900321365.1. Next base: position 841 of record ONVT01000286.1, read on the forward strand.
AAGAACGCCACCGGCACGCGAAAAGCTCCCCGGGAGCTTTGTCCCGGGGAGCAGGATATTCGATCAGTTCCGTCATCTGTTTCAGATCTCCGGCTCGATCAGCCCGTATGTGCCGCCCTTTCTCTTATAGACAACATTCACCTGGTCGCTCTCCGCGTTGCGGAAGACATAGAACGCATGTCCCAGAAGCTCCATCTGCACGCAGGCGTCCTCCGGATACATCGGCTTGATATCAAACTGCTTCGTGCGGACGATCCGAATCTCATCCGAATCCTCTGTCTCGTAGTCCAGGAACTCTCTCTTGAAGCTGCCCTCCTGATGGCGGTCGACCAGTTTCTGCTTATACTTGCGCAGCTGCCTCTCGATCACTTCCTCCACCAGATCAATGGAGACATACATGTCATTCGACACCTGCTCTGAACGGATCACATTCCCCTTCAGCGGAATCGTTACCTCGATCTTCTGGCGCTCTTTCTCAACGCTCATGGTAACGATGACCTTCGTATCGGGGTTGAAATATCTCTCCAGTTTTCCAAGTTTATCAATAACTGCTTTCCTCATGGAATCAGTCACTTCCAGGTTCTTTCCGCTGATCGTAAATCTCATATGCTGTACCTCCCTCTGAAGGATCCGATGTTGACGGGTTCGTGGATTTCTTTATTAAACAGCAGACGGATCCGCCGTTGTTGATACAAGTATAGCACATGTACCTTGCGGGAACAACGATTAATTCGGATCTTGTCGACACTCCTGCCGATGGCATCTCACGGAGGCGGTTCCTCAGTCGCAGAGCGGCGGGAGCCTGAATTCGCTTTATGAACAGGCCGCAAGCACCTCGCGGTAAGGCATGGACCCTCCGAAGAGATCCAGGGCGCTTCCGATCGACACGTCCACCCGGTCTTTCCCGCGCCGCCTGAGGGCCTCCAGATCCTGGAAGGAGGCAATTCCCCCGGCATAGGTGACAGGAATAGGCGTATCCGCCAGAAGATCCACCAGCTCCAGCTGGGGGCCCTTCCTGAGACCTTCCGCGTCCACCGCGTGGACCAGGAACTCGCTGCAGCTGACGGCCAGCTGGCTGAGCGTCTCGGCGTTCAGACAGACATCCGTAAAGTTCTGCCAGCGGTCGGTCACGATGTAGTACTCGTCCCCCCTCTTTCTGCAGCTCAGGTCCAGGACGAGATGCTCCTTTCCCACGGCAGACACAATCTTCTCCAGATGACGCCGGTTGAAGGTTCCATCCTGGAAGACATAGCTGGTGACAATCACGGCACTCGCTCCCGCGTCCAGGAATTCCTCCGCGTTGTAGGGTGTCACTCCGCCCCCAAGCTGAAAATGCCCCGGCGATTCCCTCAGCGCGAGCAGGGCCTGCTCCTTCGTTACGCGGTACTGCGGCGCACTGACCGGGTTGAGCATGATGATATGTCCGCCCTCCAGTCCGTCTTTCGTGTAGAACCGGGCAAACCACGCGGCGTCGTGCTCGGAGACGTAGTTCTCTTTCGTATGGGCCTCGTCATCCCTCAGGGTGCTGCCCACGAGCTGCTTGACTTTTCCATTGTGAATATCGATGCAGGGTCTGAACTTCATGATTTCTCTGAAACCCTCCTGATTATGAAACCTGTTGGGTGCAGGTA
>ONVT01000146.1 GCA_900321365.1 uncultured Eubacteriales bacterium
GAGATCGACGAATTCCAGAAGGAACTGGCTCATGCGGCTATCGATGAGGGGGCGAACCTTGTTCTGGGAACCCACTCTCATGTCATTCAGGGAATCGAGAAGTACAACGGCGCGTATATCGTGTACGGGCTTGCGAACTTCTGCTTCGGCGGAAATACCGATCCGACCTCCTATGACACAATAATCTGGCAGCAGACCTTTACCCTGACGGCGGACGGCCTGGAATCAGAGGACGACATCGCGATCATACCGTGCCATGTCAGCGGCGACCTGGGCACCAATAACTATCAGCCGGTTCCGGTTTCGGGAGATGCGGCAAACGCGATCATGCAGAGGATTGATGAGCTCAGTGCCCCGTTCGGCCAGAGTTATTCGATGTATATGGTGGACGGTACGCTGTGGACCCAGGACAGCGGGAACTGATCCTGATTTCGCGGAATTCAACTGCGAGCGCATTTTTGCACTCAATCACATGATTTGTGCGATATAGCGAAATGCACCTGAGAAGAACCATGTTTTTCGTTCTTTTCAGGTGCTTTTTCATTGGCCGGATGTCATTCTATACAAAACAGAACTGAAAGATTGTAAAGAAAGATGAGTGATAAAACCAATCTTTTCTGATACAATATCGATCAATGCATACGGAAAGACACGACATGCGTCTGCCTGTATGATCTGACGGGTGGATAACAAACTGACAGCGTGGGAGAAGACTTATGGCAAAAAACAAAAAAACAGTAAATGAAAACAGGATGACCCTGCAGGTATTCTATGGAGATGTATGGATGAACAAGGGGATTCTCACGAATGAGTGGGATAAAAAGATCTTCCTTTCATCCCTTGAGAAAGCCGGGACAATGTTCCGGATACAGATCTACGCTTTTTGTGTACTGAATGACAGGATCAGGATCCTTGCGGGCGGAAAAGATGTAAAATGCCCTGTTGTACGCAGAATGCTGGAGACCACCTTCGAGGTGTTCGAGAGAGAAACCGGGCTGATCGGTGAGGAGCATTCCATCCCGGCCGGAACCAGTTTCCGGGCAAATATTCTTCGGATCGATGACGAGACGGACGCGATGGCTGTGCTGCGGTATATTCATCTGACTCCTCTCTCGGAGAAGTATGCGATCTGTCCGCAGGATTACTGGTGGACGAGCTATGGTGGCTATCGGAGACGCAATTATTGGAAGCTGCTGGATATGACGCCTGCCATGCAGTACCTGTCAAGGATTGAAAAAGGCAGGGAAGTCCGTGAGCTGGTGGAATTCCACCGCAGGGGCGAGGCGCTTTTCAATCCCGTTCCTTCCTGCATTCAGAGGGGGGAATTCGAGCCTCTGCATGTGGACAGGAAAACGGCGCGTACTCCGGAAGTTTCGATAGAAAACGGAATCCTGGAAAATTTTAATGAAACTTTTATGTCTCAAGCATGACAGGGTGTGGTATGATATACCAGATATAACGATTACCCTATGATTGCAACAGGAGAGATTTATCCATGAGATACACTTATCAGATCAGAAAGCATTTCAGCGTGGCAGCTGCGGCAGTTCTTTCCGCATGCATGTTATTCGGATGCACGAAAGCGGATGTTTCATCATCCTCCCAGAGTGCGTCCGGCAGCAACAGTGCTTCGCAGGGTACAGTGAGCAGTTCTACTTCAGATGGCTCTCTTGCGGGAGCCGGAAGTACTTCCGGAAAGAGCAGCCTGACTGTCTCTTCCGGACAGACTAAGGCTGCGGCCGATTCATCGGCAGACACCGGACAGAATACTTCTGCAGGCACCGGACAGGATACTTCTGCAGATACAGGCAAAGCTGTTCCGACAATTACGGGCCAGACTGCGCAGAATGTCAGCGGAACCACTACACCGGCCCAGCCGCAGGCTGCCGCCGCCCAGCCTCAGACGGACGCTGCGCCTGCTCCGGCTCAGGATCCGGCTCCAGAGGTCGTATCATCCTACACAGATGAGGCATTCAATGGTGAGTTTGAGAAGAGCGACGGCTCTGAAACGGTCGATATCGCGGTTGCCGGCGGCGGACTGATCAGCTTCCAGTTCTCTGCCAGCGGCATCGGCGCAACCGCGCAGGCCAGCGGGAGTTCGGCGGTCTATTACGGAGATGACGGATACGGTATCAATTTCGTGGTTTCCGGGGATGCGCTGAGTGTCTCCATTTCAGGCGCGGACGCATACCAGTCTGCCATGAACGGCACCTACTACAGGGTGCTGGACGGGGCAGAAGAGTCCGTGGATGAAGAATACGATGACGAAGACGACGATGAATCGTATGAAGATGCTGACTGGGAAGAGGAAACCGACGTTTTTGAATTTGACTATGGTGTGTGATCTTTATTATTGAAAGAAAAGATGATCACACAGCAAAGGCTGCGGGAACGCCGGGATAAGACGATGAAGGATCTGTCCCGGACCGGAGAAACAAAACACCCATAACAGGAGGAGGTATTGATTTATGAAAAAGATGAAACTGTTTCGTTCTGTACTGGCCGCAGGGATGGCGTTTGCCCTCTCAGCCGCCCCTTTGAGCGCCTTCGCTGAAACGGCCGGCGAGACGGAAGCGGCGGCGGTTCAGGAGACTTTAGGCGACTTTGCCGGAGCGTATACACCGTCAGCGTCAGAGTTTATTCTTCAGGCCGAATTCGGGGATGCGCTTTACAGCATGGCAGAGGAAAGCGGGCAGGATCTCAGCTGGCTGGAGAATGTCTCGGAATACTGCAAGATCGTTCCGGAAGAGAAAACAATGGACGTGGAGGTTATATCCGGTCTGAATGACACCACGCTGTGCACCCTGCTTGTCTCTCATGACTGGGCATCCGGCACGGTTTATATCAGCATTCCGGAGCTGTCTGACCAGACGGTCGCGATCAATCTGCAGGAGCTCATCGGCAGTGTGATGTCAGGCGGATCCCAGGGAGACAATTCCCAGGAGAGCATGATGGTGCAGATGGTCATGGGTGCTTTCATGCAGATCTACGGCCAGTTTGAAGAGTTCTTCAAGTCTCTGCCTGAGGATATCTGGCAGCAGGAGATTATGAATTATCTGACGCCGGTTATGAGCAGACTGCAGCAGAACGTTGAAGAGGGCGTTCTCACGGTTGGCGAACTGAGCGCGGATGTACAGGTTCAGACTATCTCCCTTCCGTCTGAGGCCATGAGTGATATCATTACCGATATGATAGATGCGGTTTCGAAGGACCAGCTGATCGAGAAGCTGCTTAAGAGCGATGCTGTGTCAAGTATCTTCAGCTTTATCTCCCAGACGTCGGGCGGACAGGTACAGATAAGCGGACAGGATCTTCTGGATCAGATGCGCGCAGCGCTTGATAATGTGTCAAAGGGCGATTTCTCGTCGATTCCCGGGATTGTCTTATCTGTACAGAGCAGCGAGGACGGGAGTGCCATCGGATTCTCCGTTTCCCTTGAGATGGGCGGAGAAGTCTATGACCTGATCACCTTCAAGGCGATCGCGGATGGTACGGAGCATGCCTTCGAGCTTACCCCCGGGGCGGTCCTTCTGGCAATGGCCGGACTGAATTCGATCAGTTCCGCCGATCTTTTCGGAATGGGAAGCACCGCGGATGACAAACTGAATGAGGTTGTGGAACTGTTTGTGAACGACGAGGCCGTCGCTTCCTACACCATCACGGATTTCGACCTTGAAGCGATCCAGTACGGAGAGATGATCGGAACCTTCCGCTGCGATGTGGGCGATCAGAGTGCTGAGCTTGTGTACAATGTCACAGACGAAGGCGTCCGGACAGTCGAGTACTATTTCAACGATGAGGTCTTCTATAATGTTTCCTTCTGGGCAGGAGAGGCTTATGACGATGAGATTGACAAGGTCGACCTGAAGAATGTGATAAAGATCACTTCTGTGGAGGATGCAAAAGCCTGGATTGAAACGATCGATATGGGAGCGTTATTCCAGGCGCTGGCTGAGGCAGGAGTACCGCTCTCTGAGACGGAGGCTTCTGAGACGGAGGCTCTCGCCGGCTGAGCAGCTGCCGTAACTGTGTTAAGACGCCCGGAACCGGAGACGGTTCCGGGCTTTTCAGACGGTTGAAGGTTCTGCCCCCGCCGCCTCGTGGCTGAGGGGCAGAACCTTCAGCAATTGAGGAACAGAAGGATGAAATTCTTTCACATCGGGGACCTTCACTTTGGGAAGATGCTGCACAATATGCCTTTGACAGAGACAGACCAGGCCTTCTGGACAGAGCAGTTCCTCCATGCGGTGGATGAATACCAGGTGGACGCTGTCGTCATCGCCGGCGATATCTACGACCGCCGGGTGCCGCCCCAGGAGGCGATGCAGCTGTTTGACCACCTGCTCTGCTCTCTGGCCACCCGCGGGAAATATGTGTTTGTGATTCCGGGAAACCATGACAGCGCCGTTCGGCTGTCTCATGTCAGCAGCCTGCTTGCGCAAAGCCGGATCTATATTGCCGGGCAGCTGCAGCGCAGCCTGCTTCATGTAACGGTCCCGGATGCCGGAACGGATGTCACTTTCTGGCTGATGCCGTATATTTTCCCGAGAGCGGTGGCGGACAGGAGCGTATCGGACCGGGAAGAGATCTCCTCCTACGATGAAGCGGCAAGGACGCTGCTGTCGATGCAGGAGATGGATGATAGTGCCTGCAACGTGCTGGTGGCGCACCAGAATGTACTCGCGCACGGCGTCCGCCCTGAACACAGCGAGTCTGAGACGATCATCGGCGGAATCGGGGAAATAGACTTTACGGCTTTTGACGCGTTTGAATATGTTGCCCTCGGACACATTCACAATGCCCAGAAGGTCGGGCGGGAGAGCGTGCGCTACTGTGGCTGCCCGCTGTATTATGACTTTTCCGAGATTGACAGGAGCAAGGACCTGACCCTGGTGACAATCCGGTCGAAGGAAGAGATCTCGGTCGAGATGGTCCGGATTCCCCTTCTGCACCGCCTGCTCAGGAAGGAGGGAACGCTGGAGGAGCTGCTGGCGGAGGGAGATAGCATTGAGGAGAAGGATTCGTACTATGTCCAGTGTATTCTCAAAGACCGGCATGTTCCCCCGCGTGCCATGGAACAGCTCAGGGAAGTTTATGGTGACAGCCTGGTCAATGTAAAGAGGGAGATCGTGGTGACAGAAGGCGATTCGCCGTGTGAGTCCGCTCAAAACGGTGCCCTTTCTATGAGTCTGGAGGATCAGTTCGGCCGGTTTTTCCAGGAGATGCAAAATGAGCTGCCTGACGCTGACCAGGAGGAACTGGTGCGGAAGATTCTGGAGCAGCAGGCACGCAGAAGCGGCGATTATGTACAGAAGGCGGGAGATGTCCCCAAAGAGGACTCGGAGGAACTGCTGGAGCTGCTCGGGCGCAAGTCTGCCGGTGGCAGACTTAAACCGTAAACATAATGACAACTGAAACAGGAGTGATATGAAACCTCACATTCTCACAATGAAAGCGTTCGGTCCGTTCGCGAAGGAAACAACCGTGGACTTCGACGCGATGGGAAACAGCATCTATCTGATCTCGGGAGATACGGGGTCCGGGAAGACCACGATCTTCGACGGGATCATCTATGCCCTGTACGGAACGGCCAGCGGGGCGCAGCGGAGCGCGCTCGGCACGGAGGCATTTCACAGCGATTACGCGAAGGAGGGCGCCCACCGGGATGAGATGAGAGTCAGCCTGACCTTTTCGAATGGGGGAAGACGTTTCACCGTTTCCCGGAGAATGTACTGGGGAAAGCGGGGCAGCGCTCAGAAGGCTGTCAGGGAATCATCCCTGTCAGAAAACGGGAACACCATTGCAGACGGCAGGGGACGGGAAGACCAGGATGATGTCACCGCTAAAGTAAAGGAGATTCTTGGCCTTGATGCCGACCAGTTCCGGCGGATCATCATGCTCGCCCAGGGAGAATTCCAGCGGTTTCTGAGTGCGAAGAGCGATGAACGCGGCGTGATCCTGGGAAAACTCTACGACAACCGGAGGCATCAGGACCTTCAGCTGAGGCTGAAGGCGGCAGAGACGCTGCTGAAGGAGCAGGACGAAGACCAGGTACGGAAAGCGCAGATGCTCCTGGGACAGTTTCTTTTCCCAAAGGAGGTACCCACCGTCTCCATCGATCATCCCGGCCTGCTCTGTGTCCTGTCAGGGATTATCGACCAGATGAACGAAGAGAGCGGCCTGCTCAGGACAAAGATCCGCTTGCAGGAAGATGAGCGGATGGCGATGAGCGCTCAGAAAACAAAGGGCGAGACGGGAAACCGTCTGCTGGATGATCTGGATAAGGCCCGGAAACAGCTGTCCGCCCTCCTGGAGCAGAAAGAGCGGATGGAGGAACTCCGGAACCTCCTTCGGCGCTGCCAGGAGGCCGAGAAGGTGCTTTCCTTCGAGAGCGCGATGGAGCGCGCCCGAGTGGACCGGGACAGAATTCTGGAGCGGATCCGTACCCTCGAGCGTGAAAAGGGGGAGCTGGAGAAGTCTGTCGAAATCCTGAGGGAGCGCTCCGCGACGGTCCGGCAGGAGAATGCCCCTCTCATCGCCGACGCCGCCATCCGGCGGTCGGCAGTTGAGAATGTGCTCCATTTTTATGATGATCTTGCACGAGGACAGGAGGTGCTTTCTGCCAGGCAGAAGGAGGAGAAAAAGGCGGCA
>ONVT01000057.1 GCA_900321365.1 uncultured Eubacteriales bacterium
GGCGTGGACATCATCGAGGTCGGGTTTCTTGACGACCGGAGGCCATTTGATATCGACAGAACGATATTTCCCGATACGAAGTCGGCGGACCGGATCTACGGTTCACTGGACAAGAAGGGTGCCATGGTTGTAGGGATGATCAACTACGGTACCTGCGGCATTGAAAACCTCGCGCCCTGTGCGGAGTCATTTCTCGACGGCATCCGCGTGATCTTCAAGAAGGGGAAAATGCGCCCGGCCATGCAGTTCTGCGCGCAGGTGAAGGCGCTCGGCTACCGTGTATTTTCACAGCTGGTCTCGGTCACGAGCTATACGGATGCGGAAATGATGGAACTCATATCGATAGTGAACGATGTGAAACCGTACGCGGTTTCCATGGTCGACACCTACGGGCTGATGGACAGCGAGTGGATGCTGCATCTGTACCGGCTTCTCGATGAGCACGTCGATCCCCGGATCGGGATCGGGTTCCACGCGCACAATAATTTCCAGCTGGCCTATGCGAACTCTCTTGCATTTCTCAGGTATACCGGACGCCATGACATAGTCGTGGACGGCACGCTCTACGGGATGGGAAAGAGCGCCGGAAATGCGCCGGTCGAGCTGATCGCGATGACGCTGAATGAGCAATATGGAGGAAAGTACAGCATTGACGCCATGCTTGAGGCGATCAATGAGTCGGTGATGGGTTTCTACCGACAGACGCCCTGGGGCTACAAGCTGTTCTATTATCTCTGCGCCAGGAATAAATGCCATCCGAATTATCTCTCGGATTTCGAGAAGGAGGAGAATCTTTCGATCTCGATGATGGATGAGCTGCTTTCGCAGATCGGGCCCGAGGAGAAGAAGCTTCTGTATGACCGTAGTATCGGGAAGGAGTGTTACGAGAGCTTCGTGGAAAAATCGGTCGAGGAAGGAGAGGCAGAGAATCGCTTCCTCGATTTTGTCGGGAACCGGAAGATCCTGCTGATCGGCCCCGGGAAGAATATCCGGCTGCAGGAGAAGAAGGTGCAGCGGTTTGTGGAGAAAGAGACGCCGGTGATCATTTCCGTGAATTATCTGCCGGACGAGGTGACGGCGGACTGCGTGTTTGTCACGAACCCGAAGCGGTATCACGATATGACGCTTCCGCTGCGTGAGGAGCGGCACAGGGATGTGAAGACGCTCGCGACTACCAATGTCACGTGCAGGCGGGGGCATTTTGACTTCGTGATCAACCGGGCGCCGCTGCTGGAGAAGGATGAGAGTATCATCGACAATTCTTTCCTGATGCTGATCAAGTTTCTGAACCGGATCGGGATCCGGGCTGTGTGGTGCGCGGGGTTCGACGGGTATTCGGACAAAGAGAACAACTATAATAACCCGGAGATGGAGTATGATTTTGTCCGGCGACAGGCTGTGAGCCTGAATGCGCATATGAAGGCGTCGATCGCGCAGTATCGGAAGACGATGGATATTACGTTCATCACTTACTCGGCATATGACGCGGAGGAGGACATCCACGGGGCCGCGATCTGATGCGCTGATGCTGAAAAAGCTGGTATGGCGAAAGCCTGTGTCCTCTTGAATAATCACATCGCAAAGCGGGCACTGATTATCAGGAAAGCGGAACAGGTCACCGGGAGTTCAGGGATTGGAGAATGACATGGAAATCAAAGTTTCGAAATACATCTCACAGTTTCTCGTCGACCATGGCATCACCGACTGCTTCATGGTGACAGGCGGGGGCGCCATGCATCTCGATGACGCGATCGGCCACCAGGAGGGGCTGCGCTGCACATTTAACCACCATGAGCAGGCATGCGCGATCGCCGCGGAGGGCTACACCCGCATGACCGGCAGGCTGGCTGCCGTATGCGTGACGAGCGGCCCTGGCGGCACTAATGCCATCACGGGTGTCATGGGCGGATGGCTGGATTCGATCCCTATGTTTGTCATTTCCGGGCAGGTGAAGAGAGAGACGACGATCTGGGCGGTTCCGGACCTGAACCTCCGCCAGCTGGGCGACCAGGAATTCAACATTATCGATTCCGTGCGGAACATGACGAAGTACGCGGTCATGGTAACGAATCCGCAGGAGATCGCCTACCACCTCGAGAAGGCCATCTTCCTTTCGAAAAATGGACGCGGCGGCCCTGTCTGGCTGGACATACCGCTCGACGTGCAGGGCGCGAAGGTCGATACAGACAGCCTGATTCATTTTGACGCGGCTTTGGAGGTGGTCTGGCGGACGCCGGAGCCCAGGCAGTCCGCGATCGACATCCTCCTTCAGAAGATTAAGGAGTCAGATGCGCCGCTCGTTCTCGCCGGCACGGGAATCAACCTCGGCGGCGCGGGAACCGCCGGAGCCAACGCCTCCTGCGCGGGAAGCAGATCTGACAGAGCCAACACTTCTAGTGACGGAGCAATTACGGGAAATAACTCTGTCGGTGCGCGGGAAAAGCTGCTTGCTTTCCTTGAAAAGTATCAGATTCCTGTCGTCACGGCGTGGAATGCAAATGACACAGTTGCCTTCGACAATCCATACTATGTCGGAATGCCGGGAACGGTCGGCATGAGCTCCGGGAACTTCGCGGTTCAGAACTGCGACCTGCTGATCAGTCTCGGGTGCAGGATGAATATCCGGATGATCGGCTACAATCACC
>ONVT01000086.1 GCA_900321365.1 uncultured Eubacteriales bacterium
CATCGCCCGCCGGCACCGTGAGTGCATCACCCGCTGGTACGGGGAGCATTCCACCCGCCGGCACCGGGAGTGTCCCTCCCGCCGGCCCGGGGAACACTCCTCCGAAGCATCCCGGATCCGGGAAGAAGCATGACTTTGAGGTTGACGAGCCGAAGTTCGACACTCAGACAGGAGAGCGGCTGGACAGGCCGAAGAAGAAGCTGCCCGCAATCCTTCTTTCCTTCGCGGTGACGGCGCTGACAGTCTGTGCATTTTTCTACTCCGTGAAGCCGGGGGCGTTGCCGTCCAGGAAAGAGGATGACAGGACAGAGCGCACCGAGTCAGAGACAGAGGCGCACCGCTCTGCCGTGTCTTCCGGAGCGGAGACGGAAGCTGCGCATCCTGCACCGGTTCAGACGGAGCAGGGCCCTCAGACAGAAGAAGCGCAGAGCGAATCCGGAGTACAGACGGAACAGGCGATCCAGGCGATGCCGCTGACGGATGCTGAGCAGACGGAGAGCAAAGCGCAGACGAAGGCAGAGCCGGAAAGCAAAGCGGAGACAGAGACAGAAACAGAGACAGAAACAGAGAATAAACTCTGGACAGTCGGAACAACAGGAGACAGATCCCGGCTTCCTGAGGACGGATCGATTGTGATTCCTCCGATCGAAATGCCGAATCTGGTGGATGAGGCCGCACCGGATGAGGGATCGGCTGACGAGATCAGATTCTGGTCGATCCGGGATTTCTACAAAGACCGGCAGCTCAGAAAGTATACAGACACGGGGGAAAAGGCCGGCTCCGGAAAAACACAGAAGAAAGAGCAAGAGAAAGAGAAAGAGCAGAAGGAAACCATCTCTCTTGCGCTTGCGTATCCGGAGACGGAGCCATCCTCAGATCAGGAGAATCCGTCCGGGGATACGGAAAAGGAAACACCGAAGGGGGAGACTCTGACAAAGCCCCAGACAGAGACGGAGGAGAACCGGATCGAGACAGAGGAGCCTCTGACCGAAGCTGAGGACGAGACGGAAGAGATCCTGTCCGCGCCCGGGACGGAGGAAATCGGTCAGTCAAAGGATGGCACCGAGGCCCCGCAGGGTCAGCTCGGCGTGCAGGTCGGGGAATTCTCGAAAGAGGACCAGATCATTTACCGTATCCCGGCAGGGGCTGTCCTGGCCCATGTGTCTGAGGGATCCGGCGCGCAGGCCGCGGGCCTTGTACCGGGAGACCTGATCACGGGAATCAATGACGAGAGAGTGGAATCCGTTGACCAGCTGAAGGAAGCTCTTTCCGGCCTGAAGGCCGGGGACAAGGTGAAGGTAACTTTCATCAGGCCGGACGAAGACAGTAAATACAAGGAAAAAAATGAGATGAGCGTGACAGTCACGCTTCAGTAACCTGACGGCGGGAGAAGCGATGGATGATATAAAGAAGACGGAAGACGGACCGGACAAAGAGAAGGACGGGACGACGGAAGAAGAGAAGAAGGAAAAAGAGAATACGGAAGACTTTGAGAAAGTCTGTTTTATGTGCCGCCGGACCGAGAGCCAGGCAGGAAAGATGATCAGCCTCCCGGGAGGGATCAGCGTATGCCCGGACTGTATGCAGAAGTCATTTGACGCGATGGACAGTCCCCAGTTCAAAAGCGTGCTGAATCTGCAGAATTTTACCGGCATGAAGAATTTCCCGGATATGGGAATGATCGATCTGGACACGCTTCTTCAGAATATGCAGAAGCCGAAGGGGGTAAAAAAGCCAAAGCAGGAGAAGGAGAAGAAAAAGGAAGAGAGGAACGCAAAGGCGGTTTTCGACATCCGTTCCCTTCCGGCCCCGCACAGGATCAAGGCGGCGCTCGACGATTACGTGATTGGCCAGGAATACGCGAAGAAAGTGATCTCAGTGGCAGTGTATAACCACTACAAGCGCGTGAGGACCGGCACGAATTCCTTCGATGAGATTGAGATCGAGAAGTCGAACATGCTGATGATCGGCCCGACCGGCAGCGGGAAGACCTACCTGGTAAAAACCCTGTCAAGGCTTCTGGATGTGCCTCTCGCGCTCGCGGACGCCACTGCCCTGACGGAGGCGGGATACATCGGGGACGATGTGGAGAGTGTCCTGAGCAAGCTTCTGGCCGCGGCGGACAATGACGTGGAGAAGGCCCAGACCGGGATCGTCTTTATCGACGAGATCGACAAACTGGCAAAGAAACAGAATACCAACCAGAGGGATGTCAGCGGCGAGTCGGTGCAGCAGGGGCTGCTAAAGCTGCTGGAGGGATCTGAGGTGGAAGTCCCGGTCGGAGCGACCAGCAAGAATGCGATGGTCCCCATGACCACGGTGAATACGAAGAATATCCTGTTTATCTGCGCAGGCGCATTTCCGGGACTCGAAGACATCATCAAAAGACGTCTGACGAAGTCTTCCGCCATGGGATTCGAATCCAGGCTGAAGGATTACTATGACAGCGATCCTGACATCCTGACAAAAGCCCGGACCCAGGACCTGAAAGAGTATGGGATGATCCCGGAGTTCATCGGGAGGCTGCCCATGGTCTTTGCGCTCAGGAAGCTGGACCGGGAGATGCTGGTGCGAATCCTGAGGGAGCCGAAAAACGCGATTCTGAAGCAGTATCAGAAGCTGCTTGAGCTGGACGAGGTCAGGCTTGACTTTCAGGACGGCGCGCTGGAGGCCATCGCGGATGAGGCGCTTTCGCGCGATACTGGAGCGAGGGCCCTCCGGTCTGTCATCGAGGAATTCATGCTGGATATCATGTATGAAATCCCGAAGGACGATAACATCGGCAAGGTGCTGATTACCAGGGAATACATCGAGCATAAGGGAGGACCCGTCGTCACCATGCGCAGTTCGCAGAACGCGCTTCTGACCGGTCCGAAAGCATAAGCGGATATTGAGGAGCTGATAGATTATATGAGTGAGAAAGATCCACAGGCTATCTTTCTGGAAACCCTCCAGAAGCTGGTAGAAAAAGCGAAGGGCAACAAGGGCACGATCAACATTGATGAGATTTCGATTGCCTTCGAGGGCATGAATCTCCCGGTAGATGAGATTGAGGGTATCTATGACTACCTGAAGAACCAGAACATCATCATCACCCAGGGGAACGGTCCTGTCATGAGCGGAGAGGACGCGTTACCGGACGAGGAAACCGAAGAGATCCTGATCGATACCGGCGATGACCTGCTGGATGATGACGAGACTACCATCGAGGAGCTGGAGGAAGTCGAAGAGGTCAGGATCGAGGAGACCTCAGAGGTCCTCGAGGGCGTTTCCACCGAGGATCCGGTCCGCATGTACCTCAAGGAGATCGGAAATGTCCCCCTGCTTACGTCCGACCAGGAGGTGGACCTTGCCATGCGCGTGGAGGCGGGCGATGTGGACGCCAAGAGGGAGCTGACGGAGGCAAACCTCAGGCTCGTTGTCTCCATCGCGAAGAAATACGTCGGCCGCGGCATGCCTTTCCTGGACCTGATTCAGGAGGGGAATATGGGCCTGATGAAGGCGGTCGACAAATTCGACTATACCAAGGGATATAAGTTTTCCACCTACGCGACCTGGTGGATCCGTCAGGCAATCACGAGGGGAATCGCGGATACCGGTCGCACCATCCGTGTTCCGGTGCATATGGTGGAGACCATCAACAAGACGCTCCGCATGACAAGGCAGCTTCTCCAGGAGCTTGGCAGGGAGCCGACCCCCGAAGAGGTTGCGGACCGGCTGGGAGTCCCGCCTGCCAGAGTGCGGGAGGTCCTGAAGATCTCCAGGGATCCGGTGTCCCTGGACACTCCGATCGGAGAGGAGGATGATTCCCATCTCGGGGATTTCATCGAGGATGATACCGCTCTCTCCCCGGCGGACAGCGCAACCTTTTCCATGCTTCGTGAGGAGCTGGCAAATGCGCTGGAGTCACTGACCGAGAGGGAGCGCCAGGTCGTCAAGCTGCGTTTCGGACTTGAGGACGGAAGAGCGCGCACATTGGAGGAAGTAGGCAAGGAGTTCAACGTCACGAGGGAGCGTATCCGTCAGATTGAGGCGAAGGCGCTCCGCAAGCTCAGGCATCCCAGCCGCTCGAAGAGGCTGAAGGATTTCCTGAACTGACAGCACCTGTAAAAATCATTCACACAGCCCGCTGTGCGTGGGATTGTTCACAGGCACTCTCGAAAGAAAACTGTGCGGCAAATCGGCTTATGGAAGAAAGTTGGAACACTGGGATGAGGGAATCCGTCACGTATGAAGAGGCCGTCTCCTATATAGAGCGGATTCCACTGTTTACAAAGAAAACCGGGCCGGACAATACCAGGAAGCTTCTCGGTATTCTGGAGCATCCGGAAGAACATGGAAGGATCATCCATGTGGCGGGAACGAACGGAAAGGGAAGCACCTGCGCATTTCTGGAGTCCGTCTTCCGCACCATGGGGCTGAGGACCGGGCTGTTCACCTCTCCGCATCTGGTGCGGATCAATGAGCGCATCCGTGTGTGCGGTGAGGAGATTCCGGACGAAGGATTCCTGGAGATGTTCCGCAGGGTAAAGCGTGCCGCTTCGAAGCTGGAAGAGGAGGGCGGATGTTTCCCGGCCTATTTTGAGTTTCTTTTCGCGATGGCCATGTGCTGGTTCAGGGAGAGCAATGTGGAACTGCTGGTCTGTGAGACCGGGCTGGGTGGAAGGCTGGACGCGACGAATTCGATCGCGAAGGCGGAGGCGGAGGTGATTACATCGATCAGCCTCGACCATACAGAGTATCTCGGAGAAACCGTGGCCGAGATCGCCGCCGAGAAGGCTGGCATCATCCGGAAGACGGTCCCTGTCATCTACTGTGCGGAGGATCCCCGGAGCGCACAGGTGATCGAACGTTTTGCCCGTGAGAAGAACGCGGAGAGGATCCCTCTGAAGAAGGACGGATTCTCCATCACGAAGAGACTGCCCGGGAGGATGCAGGTGAAGCTCTTCCTTCCCCGGGGAGGGACACTTGACCTGGAGGTTCCCTCCGAGGCAGAATATCAGGCACAGAATGCCTGTCTTGCCGCCCTGTGCGCTCTCCGCCTCGGCGCGGATGAGGGATCGGTGCAGAGTGGAATCCGGAAGATGGTATGGCCCGCCCGCATGGAGGAGATTGAAAAGGACGTGTTCCTGGACGGCGCTCACAATCCGGACGGGATCCGGAATATCGCGGCAGAGATCCGCAGATACGCGCAAAAGAGGAAGGTCTGGCTGCTGGTCTCCATCGTGGCGGATAAAAACTATCCGCAGATGGTCCGGGAACTGTGCCGGGACGTAGAGTACGAAGGCGTCCTCGTGACAGCGGTCGGAGGGCAGAGGCAGCTTGACGTGGATGACCTTGCGAAGGAATTTCTCTCCGCCGGACAGAGCAGGGTGGAGACGGAGGCGGATGCGGGAAGAGCGTACCGAAGGGCCCTTGTGGAAAAGGGCGGAGGCGTCCTGTTCTGCGTCGGGTCTCTGTACCTGGCCGGTGAGGTTCTGGCGCAGGAGAAAGAGCGAAAGCATGCAAAGCGAAAGCAGGCGGAGCAAAAGCAGGCGGAGTGAAAGCGTGCGCTGCGAAAGCGTGCGGGAGTAAGAGCAGGCGGAGCAGGGAGTGGGGAAATGCTGAATTACGAAGAAGAACTGAAAAAATTTCATCCGAGCATGGATGTCAATGAGGCAGAGGACGCGATCTACAGCCGTGACCTTACCGATGTCACGGACATTCTGAAAGAGATGATGCGCGACGAGAAGGAGCGCAAGAATAAGGGCAGGAAATAAGAATGAGATGCATCTACTGCGGAGCGGCCGCACAGACAGAAGAATACTGCCGGATCTGCGGGGCGGATCTGACGATTGTCAGGCGGATCATCCGGATCTCGAACCTTTTGTACAACCAGGGCCTTGAGAAGGCCCAGGTCAGGGATCTGTCCGGCGCGATCACCTGTCTGAAGCGGTCCCTGAAATTCAATAAGGAAAACACTGACGCGCGCAACCTCCTGGGGCTGTGCTATTTTGAGACGGGCGAAGTCGTCAACGCTCTTGTGGAGTGGGTCATCAGCAACAACCTGAACGGAAAGGACAACCTGGCCACGTCGTATATCAGGACGCTTCAGAGCTCCAAGTTGCGCCTGGACCAGTACAACACGGCGATCCGCAAGTATAACCAGAGCCTGACGTACCTGAAACAGGGCAATGAAGATATGGCCCTCATGCAGCTGCGCAAGGTCGTGAACCAGAACCCGAAGTTTGTACGCGCGTACCAGCTGCTCGCCCTGGAATACATGCACACGGAGCAGTGGGAGAAGGCAAGGGGTCTTCTGAAAAAGGCTGCCAGAATCGATAATACGAACACGACAACGCTCCGCTACCTCACGCATGTCGAGGAGTCAACCGGGAAGACATCCCTGTTCGGACGACGCAGCAGGCCGAAGGTGGAGCGCACGTCTCCGTCCCCGGAGGACATGGGAGAAGAGGCGCCGCGCGAGATTGCGCTGCGGTATGTGAGCGGCAATGATGTCATCATCGCGCCGACCACATTCCGTGACAGCTCCACGGTGGCGACATTCATCAACATCATGCTGGGAATCCTGCTGGGGGCTGCCATCGTCTGGTTCCTGACCGTCCCGGCGATCCGGCAGGGGGCAAATGACAAGGCGAACAAGCAGGTTTCCGACGCGAACACCTCCCTTGCCACCATCACGGCTACGGTCCAGGATCTTCAGGATGAGGTTGACAGCGCGAACGCGGACACCGACACGGCAAAAAAAGAGGCGCAGAGCGCGAATGACAGAGTCGCCTCCTATACGGAACTCCTCAAGGTGGCGGACCTCTACGTGAAGGGCGACCAGACCAAGACGGTGGAAGCCCTGGGCGGCCTGAACCCTGATGACTTCGACTCCGAGGGAAAGCAGCTGTACGAGGACCTGACCGCGATGGTCGGAGATGCGCTCTTTAACCAGTACTATACCGAGGGGACGAGCGCCTATGTCGCGGGCGACTACAAGGAGGCGGCAAAACAGCTCCAGATGGCGATCGACTCTGATGAGAGCGGGGAGAGCGAGCGGTACTATGACGCCCTGTACTACCTGGGATTCGCGTATCTGAATGCCGGGGACAGCCAGAAGGCGAA
>ONVT01000181.1 GCA_900321365.1 uncultured Eubacteriales bacterium
ACATCGATCCCGGCAACGATCTGAATGTCCGGATCTTCCTTCGCAAGCTCCGTGATCACCTTCCCCATCCGGCCATTGCAGCCGGTCAGCAGTATTCTTGTCATTACTTATTCCTTCTCAATTATACTCGTTACCATTATTTACTGCCGAATACCTGTTGAAAGACAGCCAAAGGCAGGCTGGTATCTATCTGTCAGGAATCCGTATAATCTGAAACTCTGTCTTGAAAGAGGCTGCTGTCCCAGAAGTCAAATAAGCACTGTCAGCGGGGTCATTCTATAAGATCCCGTATGTCTGCATGGCCTTCCTCAGCCGTTCGACATTCTTCGGCTCCATCTCGCACATCGGCGAGCGGAGGGGGCCGACTTCCTTCCCCATCAGGTTCATCGCGGTCTTGACCGGGATCGGGTTCACCTCGCAGAACAGGGCGTCGATCAGCTCGAGCGCCTCAAGCTGCAGGTGCGCGCTCCTGGCGGTATCTCCGTCGAACCAAGTCTGACAGATCTCATGGGTCTGGCGCGGCGCGACATTGGACAGCACGGAGATTACGCCAAGGCCGCCAAGAGACAGAATCGGGACGATCTGGTCGTCATTGCCGGAGTACAGGTCGATCGCGTCGCCGGCGAGTGCTTTAACCTTCGCGATCTGTGAGATATTTCCGCTTGCCTCCTTGACAGCGCGCACATTCTCAGTGTTCTTCGCGAGATGCGCGATCGTCTCCGGCGCGAGGTTGCAGCCGGTGCGGCTCGGGACATTGTAGAGGATGATGGGGGTATGCACTGCCTCGGATATTTTTGTGTAGTGCTCAATCAGGCCCTTCTGCGTCGCCTTGTTGTAATACGGCGTGACGCACAGAAGGCCGTCCGCGCCCATTTCCTCCGCCTCGACAGACATATGGATCGCGTCGCGCGTGCAGTTGGAGCCCGTCCCCGCGATGACCGGGACGCGGTGGTCCACGTATTCGATGCAGGCCCGGATAGTCTCCAGATGTTCATCAACCGACAGACATGAGGACTCACCGGTCGTTCCACAGATGATGATCGCATCCGTTCCCGCCGCGATCTGCTCTTCGACCAGCTCTCTCAGCTTCCCGAAATTCACGCTCTCATCCGCATTCATGGGAGTGACGATCGCAACTCCGGCACCCTTAAAAATCGCCATACTGTTTCTCCTTCTCTTTTGAGGCAGGATCAGCCGCCTTTCCCGCGGGTCAGCCGCCTTTCCCGTCCTGTGGCCTGCAGATGTAAATCAGACTGTTTTTCATTTTACGCGAAAATGCGCTCCTGGTACGAACAACAAAAGGCCGGCGCACTCAGCGCCCGCCCGTGGTCACTATAACATTGCGCAAATCGTATGTCAATCCATTGACTTTCTTTTTCACACTCCCCTCAGCGATACTTCCGGCACCCATTTTGACGCCTGCTCTCTCATTTTCTCCAGCTCCTCCTGTGACGGCGAGGACAAAACAAGATTCGGATTCGTAAATGTCCCCACAAGATCGCCGCGCGCTTCAAACCGTTGGAGGTACCACGCGCGCGCGCCCTGCAGCTGCTGCGCGATCTCCTTCATATCCTCCACTGTATGCAGGCCATGAACAACCGTCGTGCGGAATTCATAATCTGCCTTCCCATTCATCAGCATGGAAATGCTCTCCCTCGCGCGCTCCCACAGCTCCAATGAGCGATTCACTGCCGCATTTTCCTCTCCTGATGGAACAGCATCGTTCACATGAAGCAGCATGTCGCTTGTCAGTGCATCATTCCCCTGGGGCAGCAGGCCGCATGTCAGTGCATATTTCCCGGGGCTGTTCTTCACATCCATCGCGACATAATCCACAAGAGATGCATCCAGGATCTTCCGTAAAGCTTCCGGGTTCAGTCCGTTCGTGTCAAGCTTGACCAGGTATCCCATCTCCCGGATCCTTCCCAGGAACTGCGGGAGATCTGCGTGCAGCGTCGGCTCTCCACCTGTTACCGCAACCGCCGAGAGCCTGCCCCTGCGTCTCTCCAGGAAATCAAAGAAATCTTCCTCACTTAATCCGGCGCCCCACTCCAGGTCTTCGCGCTGAGCCAGCTTCGGCAGCACAAGATCCGGATTCTGGCAGAACGGGCAGCGAAGGTTGCAGCCTTGTGTAAACACAGTGCAGGCAATCTCCCCTGGATAGTCAAGCAGTGTCAGTTTCTGTAATCCTGCAAGGTGCATGGTCTTCTCTTCCTCTTCATTCTATCTGAATGTCATAGCCACAGAGAGCAAAGTCGAGTCGTCGCATATTTCGGGCGCGTCTTGCTTTTTTCTGCGCCTTCACGCAAGAATCCGCAGCGCTGGAAGGGGACGCTGCGGATTCTATGATCGATCTTCGATCCTGTGGATCTGTTAATATGCCTCTTTGTACCCTGCCTGAATCAGCAATTTCGCAGCCTTCATCTGCCTGATTCTGTAATTATGCCTTCCTTCGCCTGCTGAATCAGCAATCATGCATCCTTCGTCTGCCAGAATCCGTTACACCGCCCTGCTTTGTCCTGCATACGGATGGAACTGATCCGAATCCAGGTACGCGCGGATCGCGGGGATGTCGGTGAAGGCTTTCAGGCCTTCTCCGTCGCTGCCAATCAGAGTCGGCGCGCTCGTGATGTGGAACTGCGAGATCAGGGTATCTGCCTCTTTCTCGCCCGCAACAACGACTCGGTAATCGATCTTGTTTTCATCCATGTAGTTCCGGATGATCTTGCACTTGGGGCAGGTCTTCGTCGTGACGAGCACCGGAATCTCTTCCAGCGCCGCAACCTGCATAGAATCAGATACAAAAGCCTTCTCCTGAGTCTCGCTTTGCGCCACACCAGACGCCGATACTGCCTCCCGGCCTGCGCCGGCGCTTTCCACAGTATTCCCGAGTGTACTCTGAGCGGCTATCCCATTCACTGTCTGCTCATTCACGCCGGCCATCTTACCGTATACCCGCGCCGCCGGTCCGCAGCAGGACCGCTCCGCGATGTAGACCTTCCGATCCTTGAACTCCTGCGACTTCCCGTCGTTCCAGTTCTTGACCGGGCGGTAGTATCCGGTGATTCTCGAGTACACTTCCGCTTCCTTCCCGCACAGCGGGCAGGTAAAATGCTCTCCATTAATGTACCCGTGATCCGGGCACACGGAGTAAGTCGGGCTGATCGACACATAGGGCAGCCGGTAAGTGTCGGTGATCGTCTTCACCAGCTTCGCCGCCGCCTTCCAGTCGGGAAGCTTCTCGCCCAGGAAGGTGTGGAACACGGTCCCTGAGGTGTACAGCGGCTGGAAGTGATCCTGTACATCCAGCGCCTCAAACACATCATCCGTCATGCCGACCGGGAGATTCGTCGAATTCGTGTAGTAAGGCGTACCGTTGTCATTGGCCGTGTGGATGTCGGGGAAGCGGCTGATGTCATGCTTCGCGAAA
The DNA here is from genome assembly GCA_900321365.1 of uncultured Eubacteriales bacterium. The sequence goes on from ONVT01000181.1 coordinate 3,431, forward strand.
CGGTAAGCCGTCGACTCGGCCGGAGTCGCCTCGAGGTTGAAAAGCTCAGGGGCGTACTTTTCCTGATAATCGGACAAGCGGGCGCGCATGTGGTTCAGCATCTTCTCCACGAAGTCCTGGCTCTCCTTATGCGTCAGGTCCTTGCCAAGCCAGCGCGCGTTCAGGCACATCTCATTGCCGCCGCAGATTCCGATCGTGGAAAAATGGTTATCAAATGTGCCAAGGTACGCCTGCGTGTAGGGATACAGCCCGGCGTTGAGAAGGTTCGAGACGACCTCGCGCTTCGTGTGGAGCGAGCGGGCGCACGCGTCCATCAGGTTGTCGAGCTTCTCCCAGAACTCCTCCTCCGTCGCGCACAGATAGGCCAGCTGCGGCAGGTTGATGGTCACGACGCCGATGGAGCCGGTCGACTCGCCCGCGCCGAAGAATCCGCCGTTCCTGCGCTTGAGCTCCCTCAGATCCAGGCGGAGCCGGCAGCACATGGAGCGGATGTCGGAAGGCTTCATGTCGCTGTTCACATAATTTGAGAAGTAGGGCGTGCCGTACTTCGCGGTCATGCCGAAAAGGAGCTTATTGTTCTCGCTCTCCTCCCAGTCGAAGTCCTTCGTGATGGAGTAGGTCGGGATCGGGTACTGGAACCCGCGGCCCTGCGCGTCGCCCTCGGTCATGATCTCGATAAACGCCTTGTTGATCATGTCCATCTCTTTGCGGCAGTCACCGTAGGTGAAATCCATCTCCTTCCCGCCGACGACGGCCTTCTGGTTCTTCAGATCCTCAGGCACCGTCCAGTCGAGCGTGACATTCGTGAACGGCGACTGGCAGCCCCACCTTGACGGGGTGTTCACGCCGTAAATGAAGCTCTGCACACACTGCTTCACGCCTTTGTAGTCGAGCTCGTCGACACGCACGAAGGGCGCGAGATAGGTGTCGAACGAGGAAAATGCCTGCGCGCCGGCCCACTCGTTCTGCATGATGCCCAGGAAGTTCACCATCTGGTTGCAGAGGGTGGAAAGGTGCTTCGCGGGGCTGGAGGCGATCCGTCCGGAGACGCCCTTGATTCCCTCGCAAATGAGCTGCTTGAGGTTCCAGCCTGCGCAGTAGGGTGCCAGCATGGACAGGTCGTGGAGATGGATCGCGGCCTTCTTGTGGAGCTGCGCGATCTCATTGTCATAGATCTCATTCAGCCAGTAGTTCGCGGTGACCGCTCCGGAGTTGGAGAGGATCAGTCCGCCCAACGTATATTGGACGGTGGAGTTCTCCTTCACTCTCCAGTCGAGCCGGTCGAGGTAGCCGTGTACCAGCTTGGAATAGTCGAGCACGCTTGCCGCCGCCTCACGGACGCTCTTGCGCTGGCTGCGGTACAGGACGTACGCCTTGGAGACGCGGAAATACCCTGACTCGGAAAGCACCTGCTCTACCGCGTCCTGGATGGATTCGATATCGACAACATTCTCCTCGGTCCGCATCAGAGCGTAGACGTTCATGAGAATCTTGTTCATGATGTACTCGCCCGGCACAGGCGTTCCGGTTGCCTTGAACGCCTTCTCCATTGCGGCCTGGATCTTGTCTCCGTCAAATGGGACGATTGTCCCGTTCCTCTTTCTAACCTTCAGCATGGCTCTAACTCCCTCGTACTCTTTTTCCTTGTACTCTGCTCTCTTGTGTGGTTTCGCTGACGAGCGACGAGTTTCGCCGCCGCTCCACATGTAGCGGTGCACGATTAATAATAACACAAAATATGGGGTTGTAAAGACCCTTCCGGAAATGTTTTTTCATCAAGGAAACCAAACGCATAAAGTATCACTACGAAAAAAACAACCGTCACCCGGGCAAGTGACGATTGCTTTGTGATCTGATGATCACATACCAATTTGTTCTTATCTGAGGAGCAGCCGTTAAGCCCCTCTTCATCTTTTATTTTAGTTATCCCAACGCTTCTGTCAGGCATGTGCTGTCAGGCCTGCGCGGCCTTCTCGCGGGCGCGCTCCTCCTCGCGCTCTTCGTAGTGGTGCGCCTGCTCGAGCATCATGTCCTTGATCTTCATCAGGCGGACCTGGCTGGAGCGCTCGTTCTCGTCGAGCTTCATGGCGATGTACTTGATGTCTTCCTCCAGCTGCGGGATCATGACGTGCTCCAGCGCGTTGACGCGGCGGCGCGTCTTCTCGATCTCAGCAGCCATCAGCTGGCAGCTCTTCTCCGTCTGGGCGAGCTTGAGCATCTGTTCGAAGACGCCCGACAGCTGCTCCACCGCGTCGTCAAGGTCGGCGGAGGTAAACGCGAAGCCGTAGGAGAACATGTCCGAGGCGTTGCCGGTGCGGGTTTCGAAGGTGTACTCCGGCACATTGACACTCATGATGTTCTTATAGGAGACGTCTATGGAAACCCTCTGTTTGGGCGCCATAAACGCCACCCTCACCGCCTCGTCGGACATGGAACTTCTGGCAAGCGCGAAGCCGCGGTTCGCGTCGGCGATGCCTTTCTCGACCGCTTCTCTCAGCTCCCGGTTCTCACGAACCATTATCAGGAACTGTCTCATCAGCTCGTCCCGCTTGTCTTTGAGGAGCTTGTGTCCCTTACGGGCTGTCACAAGCTTCTTCTTCAGGCGGGTGAGCTCCATCCTGGTCGGAATTATTGTTGAGCTGGCCATAT
>ONVT01000319.1 GCA_900321365.1 uncultured Eubacteriales bacterium
TGGAAAGCATGAAAGAATCGAAGAACAGGGAACCGGTCATACGTGTGGAAAACGTGACCAAGAGCTACCGTCTCTATAATCGGCAGCGCGACCGGCTGTGGGAGTCCCTGGGACTGGACTTCCGGAAAAACTACAAAGAGAAGCATGCCCTGAACGGTGTGAGCTTTGAGGTTGCAAGGGGCGAGACAGTCGGCATCATCGGGACCAACGGATCCGGGAAGTCGACCATGCTGAAGCTGATCACGGGAGTCCTGACGCCCACTGCGGGCCGGATTGACGTGGACGGCAGGATCAGCGCTCTTCTGGAACTGGGTGCCGGCTTCAACATGGAATATACCGGCATCGAGAACATCTACCTGAACGGGACCATGATCGGGTTCACGAAAGAAGAAATCGACCAAAGGCTACAGTCCATCATCGATTTCGCGGACATCGGGGATTATGTGAACCAGCCGGTCAAGAGCTACTCCAGCGGCATGTTCGTGCGTCTTGCCTTCGCGGTGGCGATTAATATCGATCCGGAGATCCTGATCGTGGATGAGGCCCTGTCCGTCGGCGATGTGTTTTTCCAGTCGAAATGCTACCGGAAGTTTGAGGACTTCAAGAGAGAAGGGAAGACGATCCTCTTCGTCTCCCATGACCTGAGCGCGATCTCCCGCTACTGTGACCGCGCGATCCTGCTGAATCAGGGCGACAAGGTGTATGAGGGGACGCCGAAGGAGGCGATCGACATTTACAAAAAGGTTCTGGTCGACCAGTTCCATCGGGGAACCGGGACTGCGGACGCCTCTGACGTTCCGGGAGACGGCCCGCGCGAGGAGGATTCCGGAACCGGGCAGGAGCGGTGGAAAGATCATTTTCCGGTCAATCCCAGTCTTGTCGAGTACGGAGAGAAGAACGCGGAGATCATCGACTATGGTCTCTATGACGAGAAGGGGCTTCCGACATCCAATTTCATCAAGGGGTCCGCGTTCACGGTGAAAATGCGCATCCGTGCCCGTGAGACAGTACTCGAGCCGATCTTCGCGTTTACCATCAAGAACCTGAAGGGGATCGAGATCTGCGGGACAAACACGACCATGGAAAAAATCCCTGTCGCCACGATGCATGACGGGGACGAGCATATCGTTACCTTCACCCAGAAGATCGACCTCCAGGGAGGTGAATACCTGCTCTCACTCGGATGCACCGGCTATCAGGACGGGATGTTCCGGGTGTTCCACCGCCTGTATGACGTCATCTCCCTCACAGTGGTTTCCTCCAGGGATACGGTGGGCTTCTATGACATGAACAGTACGTGTGTCCTCGATCCTGAGGAGCACTGAAAAGTGACAAATGGAGATCAGGCATGGCAGAGCTTAATACACAGTATTATCAGGGAAATGATCAGTATTCGGACGGTGAGGTCGAGGAGCGGATTCTCCGGATCGTGCAGGAGAAGAAGAGCCTCGAGGAGTCCGGCGAGAGGTCATTTCCTGTTTTGTATCATCTGTCCCAGGTGCGGGAGAACATTCTCTCCTGGTATGACTTCCGGGAAGGGGCGTCGATTCTTGAGATCGGCGCGGGACCAGGGGCAATCACGGGGCTCCTGTGCCGCAGGTGCGCTCAGGTGACAGCCGTGGAGCTGTCCCTGCTCAGGGCGCAGATCAACTATGAGCGCCATAAGGATTTCGAAAACCTGAAGATCATGGTCGGAAACCTGAATGACATGCAGTTTGGGCAGAAGTTTGACTATGTCATCCTGAACGGGGTCTTCGAGTATGCCGGATCCTTTACAGAGGGACCGGATCCCTATGGAACATTCCTGAGACGGTGCGCGGACTATCTGAAGGAAGACGGCCTTCTTCTGATCGCGATCGAGAACCGGCTCGGGCTGAAATACTTTGCAGGCGCTCCCGAGGACCACACCGGGAATTATATGGAGGGGCTGAAGGAGTATCCGGAAAACCGGGCGGTGCATACATTTTCCAGGCAGGAATGGGAGGAGCTGTGTGAGAGGTGTTCCCTGCCTTACCGGAGATTCTATTACCCGTACCCGGACTACAAGTTCCCGAATGAGATTTTTACCCAGGAGACGTTGAGTGCGGACGGATTCTCGAGATGCGCGTGGAATTTCAATCCGGACCGTCTGGAACTGTTCAGCGAGCAGGCAATGGGAACGGCGCTGTGCCGGGAAGGCGTGATGGCGTCATTTATGAACTCCTTCCTGATCGAGGCGGGGGGAGAAGCGGCAGGCTCATCGCGCCGGGGGGATCAGATCCTTTATGCCAAGATCAGCTCCGACCGTGCCCCGGAGTACCGGATCCAGACAGTGATTCAGAGGCGGCTGGACGGTACAGAGGCAGTTGTCAAGAGTCCGCTTACAAAAGAGGCCAGGGGGCATCTTCGCCGGATGCACGAGCGGGAAACGCAGTCTTTAAAAGAGTCCGCATCCTCTTCTTCCCGGTTTCGCCTTCTTCAGAGTGAAATGCTCTCTGACGGATCTCTCGTCTACCCGTTTCTTGAAGCGGACAGCCTGGCGAAGCGCCTGGAGGCGGATCCCTCCTCCATCCGGAATGCATGCAGGGCTCTGCTGGAGGGGATCCTCACCGGCTGCAGCGTGGAGAGTGTGTATACGGAAGAATTCACTGAGATGTTCGGGACAGCCCGGTCTGAGAGGACGGATGGGAAGGACCTCAGGATGGTGAGCCCCGCGAACATTGATCTGATCTTTGACAACATCTTCCCCGGAGAGGAGCATGATGATGTGATCGACGGGGAATGGATTACCGACACGCCTGTTCCGGCGCTGTTCCTTCTGTGGCGCGCCGTCAATGAACTGTATTCCGGTCGCAGAGAACTGGAGAGGGTTCTCCCACGGGAAAAACTTCTGAAGGAGTACGGGATCGATGCCGCCCTGCAGCAGGTGTTCTGGAAGTGGGCGACGCATTTTGAGAAGGAATACGTGAAGGCAAACCGTCTGGCAGACTATGCCCTTCCGGTGAAAAAAGCCGACCTGAAGGATCTTCTCTGGTCCGGCCAGGATGTCCGGCTGACGGCAACGCTTTATCTTGACCGGGGAAGTGGCTGGAGGGAAGAGGACGCGATCCACACGGATGTCTTCCTTGAGAACGGAAAGTACGATGTCACCTTCGAGATCGAAGACCCTGCCGGAGTCCGCGCCCTGCGCTTTGACCCGCTGGAGGGCTCTCCCTGTATCTGCGATCTTTGCGCAGCGCAGGGGGAACTGCGGCAGATGAACGCGTCTGCGCTTTCGCAAGGCGGATGGGTGTTCCTTACGGAGGATCCCGCGTACCAGGTGCGCTGCGCGAAAGTCCCCGGGAAGCTTCGCGTGACGGGCGGGGTGAGGATAAAGGATCTGAGATGGGCACTGGAAAAAAGCCAGGAGCTGCTGAAGGCAGCGCGCCTTGGCCCGGCAGGGAATCTTGCCCGCCGTGTCCTGAGACATGTGAGGTGAGAGTATGGGCAGAAACAGCATCCACAGCGCAGTGGACATCGTTGTCCCCGTTTACAACGGATATGATGATCTGATCCGGTGCATTGAGAGCATCAGGAGATATACGGATCTTTCGCGCCACCGCGTTCTTCTGATTGATGACTGCAGCACGGATGAACGGATCCGGCCGGTTCTCAGGGCGGCGGGGGCCGGGACTCAGATAAGCGCGGACCATGGCGTGATTGCGCTTTTCAATGAGAAGAACAGGGGATTCTCCGCTAATGTCAACACAGGGCTTTCCTGGTCGGACCGCGACACCATCCTGCTGAATTCCGATACCATCGTCACGCATGGATGGGTGGATAAGCTCCAGTCCTGTGCCTGCCGGTCAGAGAGGATCGCCACGGTGACGCCTCTGTCCAACGCGGCGACCCTTGCCAGCGTCCCGGTCTTTCTGAAAGACAATCCGCTGCCGGAGGGCTACACGGTCGAGTCATACGGCGCTCTGGTGGAGCGGGTATCCCTGCGTCGCTATCCACGCGTAAACGTCGGGGTCGGATTCTGCATGTATGTCTGCCAGGATGCGTTTGCGTTGGTCGGAGCGTTCGATGAGAAAGCGTTCGCGCGCGGATACGGGGAGGAGAATGACTTCTGTTTCCGCTGCTCGATGCTGGGATTCGTCCATGTGCTCTGTGACGATACCTTCATCTACCACAGGGGGACGGCCTCCTTTGCCACAGAGGAAAAGAAGAAGCTCATCGAAGAACATACGCGGATTCTCAGGAAGCGCTATCCGCAGTTCATGGAGAAGAATGACGAATACTGCCGGACGGATCCGGATTCCGAGATCCGTGACAACCTGCTCCTTCACCAGTGCCTTGACAACGGAAAAAGGAATCTCCTCTATTTTCTGCATCTGGACTTCCGCCAGATTGCGAAGAAGAATATCGGAGGCACCCAGCTTCATGTGCGGGACCTTGTGGCGGGGGCAAAGGAGGACTGCAATGTTTTTGTCTGCGCGAGGGACAGGGATGTACTCCGGGTGACGATCTATCTTTCCGGTCAGAACCTTCCGGAATGGAAGTTGCTTCAGAGTGAGGAGTCAGCGGACGCGGACGGAAAGCTGGTCACTCTGTCATTTCCCATCGGGGAGGAAGAATCCTATCCGGTTTTCTATGACGAGAGGCTTGAAAATGTGCTCAAGAAGGTTCTGTCCTCCTTCTCGATCGACATGGTGCATGTCCATCATACGCAGGGACTGTCCCTGGATATCTTCCGTGTGTGCCGCTCCCTGGAGATCCCGGTGGTTGCCACTCTGCATGACTATTATTACGCGTGCCCGACGACAAAGCTCCTTACACCCTCCGGTCAGTTCTGCCCCCGGACAGAGAATTACGCGGATCCCTCCGACCGTATCTGCGCGAAGTGCCTTCACAAAAACTGTGGTTACGGAAGAGTCCGTGTGATGAAGAGATGGAGGGAAGAGAACCTCCGCGCCCTGAGGTCGTGCCGGAAGCTGTTCTTTCCGAGCGAGAGCGCGAAGAACATCATGTGCACGGCATTTGAATCTCTGGAAAGCATGAGCCTGACAATCGGACACGGAACCGACATCGTCCCCTCCGGAACGGTTCTGACGGATCCTCCGAAAATGATCCGTCGGACGGACCGGATGCATTCCAGACTGGACCAGATGCCGGGGGACGGCGGGAGCTTTCATTATATCTCCGGATGGGCGTATCTGGACGAATCGAACAGTTCAGATACATCGATTCTTATCGAAGTGACAGGCCCGGACGGTAAGGTATTCTGCCTGCAGGTGAGGAAACACGCCCGTCCGGACGTGGCCGCGGCGGCGGCCACGCAGGACTGCCTCTGGAGCGGGATACACGCGGTTTTCCAGGTTCCGGGGCTGAAAGAAGGGCGTATCCGGATACGGCTGCTCATCCGTGAGAAGGACACGGTCTGGACGGACGGGAAGACCTACAGGACTTCCTGGAAGGAGACGGCGTCCGGCACAGGGAGGCTGAATGTTGCCTATCTGGGCGGCGTGACAAGGGCGAAGGGATCCGGGGTGCTCAGGCAGCTGATCGAGTCCGGCGACACCTCTTTTAACCTGTTTGTGTACGGCGAGGTCGGAGACCCGAAGGTGAGGGCTTTGAAGGCGGCTGACAATGTTTTCTTTTCCGGGGTCTACCAGAAGGACGATATCTTCGACCTGCTTCGCGCGAGCCGGATTGACGTCGCCATCATACTCCCTCTCTGGGCGGAGACCTTCTGTTATACACTCTCAGAGGCCTGGTCCTGCCGGATTCCGGTAATTGGAACCGACCTGGGCGCTGTCGGGGAGAGGATCCGCGCCACAGGCGCGGGATGGCTGGTAAGCCCCGATGCTGACGGGGATGACGTGAGGAGACTTCTGGAGCACATCCGCACCCATCCGCGCGAACTGGAGGAGAAGAGGCGAAAAGCCGGGGAAGTTCCGTTAAGGAGTGTCGCGCAGATGAACGCGGAATACCGCAGACTGTATGAGATGTATCTTGTGCCCGCGGACCCTGTGGTTGTCAGGGCGGACCAGGATCCGGATCCGGAATTCGTATTCCAGGGACTGGCCATGGCGAATCCGGGTGTGAAGGGCAGCAGGGGAGAGGCGCAGATGAATCTTCTCCGTGAGGAAAATGAGCTGCTCCGCACATCGATGGAGATGCTGAAGAATACGACCTCTTACAAGGTGGCGCGAAAGATTTCCGAAGCGGACATCCCGTTCAAGGAACCGCTGAAGAAGATGCTGAAGGGTGCTGTAAAATAACTTCTGAAAGACAGGCAGATTCGGAAGATCTGTTTAACAATGCCTGGGAGGAAGCTAAGATGAAGCTGGGCAGACTGGCAGAGTATTTCAGGGAACAGGGAGTGATTTCCGGCGCTGTGTTGACAGCGGACAGGCTGCTGGGACGGCAGGCGCCGGAGATCCCTTATCAGCTGTGGCTGGAGCGCAGCCGCCCTTCCTCCGGGGACTATATGAAGATGGAGAAGGAGAGCCTGCCGTACAATCCCGTGATCGGCGTGCGGGCTTCGATGCCGCCTGAGGGAAGAATCAGTTTTTTCCAGTCCCTGGAGATGCAGGTTTACCGGAATTTCCGCGCGCTGAAAAACTGCCCTCAGGCAGAATACATCCTGATCGCGGACAGGTCCTGCACGCTCAGGCCGGATCTGCTGTACGAATGCGCCCTTCTTCTTAATCAGGCCGAAGAGGGTGACATCGACCTGATCTATTTTGATTCCGACCGGATTGGGGAAGACGGGAGGAAACAGCAGCCCTCCTTCCGGCCGGAGTTTGATCCGGAGCTTCTGGAGCAGGTTAATTATATGGGGAGTGTAGTCCTTGTCCGCGCACAGGCCGCATATGAGGCAGGTCTCCCGGCGGCAGGTGAGAAGGCTTTCCATGATTTCCTGAAGCGGGTCTGCCTTCCGGAAGCGTGGAATTCCATGGCCGGATCAGACGGCCCTGAACAGTCTGTCCGGGAGAGTGCGGAATGGTCTTCTGTCAGGGGGCCGGTCCGCCATATTCCAAAGGTGCTGTATCATAAGGACGGGAAAGCCGTCCTGCCGGGAGGAAGCCCCGGCGCTGAAGGCGGAGGGAATGATACTGATTCGCCCGCCCTCAGCAGGATACCGTCCGGGATGAGCCTGCCACCGGACACCGGTAGGGAGCCGCTCATCAGTGTCCTGATTCCGAACAGGGATCATGTCGATGACCTTAAGCGCTGTATAGATTCCCTGCTTGAGGTGAATACATGGAAGAACCTGGAGATCCTGATTCTGGAGAACCATTCTTCTTCCGGGACATTTGACCTGTACAGACAGATGCAGGAGTCGGATCCCAGGATCCGTGTCCTGAACTGGGACAGAGAGTTCAACTATTCCGCGATCAACAATTTCGGCGCGCGGCACGCGAAGGGGGAATATCTCCTGCTGCTGAACAACGATACCAGGATTCTGGAGCCTCAAAGCATCGCATTCATGCATCAGCTCTCGTCCAGGCAAGGTGTCGGCGCGGTCGGCGCTCTCCTTTGTTATCCGGACGGATCCGTCCAGCACGGAGGCATCATCCTCGGAAAGGGAGGAATTGCCGGGCATGCATTTGAGGGAAGGCGTCCGATGGAGGAAGCGGAGCCGTTTCCCAGGATGGTATTCTCCCACACACATAATGTCAGTGCGGTCACAGGCGCATGCATGATGCTGCCGCGCTCCGTCTGGAATGATGCAGGAGGCATGGATGAGAGGCTGGAGGTCACATTTAATGACGTCGATCTGTGCATGCGCCTTCGCAGCGCTTCCCTGAGAATCCTGATGTGTCCCGCCGCGCGTCTTGTCCACTACGAGTCCGCTTCGCGCGGGAGTGAGGATACCCCTGAGAAGGTTGCGCGCTTTCACCGGGAAATCCGGATCTTCGTGCACCGGTGGGAGAAGGAGCTTCAGGAGGGCGATCCCTTTTACAATCCAAACCTGACGCTTCTCGGAAAGGACTGGACCTGCCGGGATGCAAGGCGCGAGACAGTGAAGCCCTACCGGAAATATATGGAGTTATGAGTCTCTCAGCCACGGGGGTGGCGGGGGCGTGGGTCATAGCGATATAAGCAGGAGGAGAGATGAAATGGATCAGGGAAAAGCACCGGAAAATGCCGCAGGCAAAGGACTTCGCTACCTCAGGGAGCGGGGACTGAAAGAGTTTTCCGCTCATGCGGTCGAAAAGGTGAAGGACGGCAGCTTTGATTACCAGAAATGGCTCCGCCGCCAGCAGATCTCTCCTGTCCAGGCAGGCTATCAGAGGAAACTTCATCTTGCGAAGATGCCGAGGGTTTTTTTCTTCCTGGCGGGAGCGGATCCCTCAGACCCGGGGAAGAAGGACAATGCGCTCCGCTCGGAGACAATCCGCAGTGTGAAAGCCTCTACCTATCCGAAGGTTTTCCTGATTCAGGCACTTCATTCACAGATCCGGGATGAGGATTTTATAACTTATGTCCGGGAGGGGGACCTGATTGATCGCAGCGCGGTCTTCGAGATGGTACAGGCCCTTCAGGACGGGGCGGACGCGGTCTATACGGATGAGGATTCCTACAGGAAGAGGGAGACCGGGAGAATCTTTTCCGATCCTCTTTTCAAGCCGGATTTCAATCCGGATTATCTCAGATCGACCAATTACATCGGGAGACTGTTCCTTGTGAGAGTCGGGATTGTCCGAAGCTTTTACCTGGACGGGAACAGAGACTGGATCCCGACCCCCCGGAGACTGGCAGATCCCGCGTACTGCTATGCGATGGTACTGCGATGCACCCGGATGGCCTGTGCCATGGGCGGGGTGAAGCATGTTCCGAAGGTGCTGTGCCATATCCTGAGAACGGAGGAGAAGGCAGAGCTTCCGGATGCGGAGGAGAA
>ONVT01000101.1 GCA_900321365.1 uncultured Eubacteriales bacterium
AGGTGGAATTATTTCATGGTTTCTTAAGATTTTTCATAGCGATCAATTCTGTGAGGGATTGTTATACTAAGCCATATGAAATCAGAACAGTCCCATACGGAGAATGATCATATATGGATACAGACAGAGACACGAAACGAAGCAATCGGGTCAGACAGAGGAAGAAGCAGCTGCGGCTTCGGATTTTTCTCCTGATCCTTCTTTTTATACTGTGCACAGTGCTGATCGTCTGGCTGATCGTAAAGCTGACGCCGACCAGCAGACGGATGCCGTATGAGGAATATTTTGGTCAGATGAAGGAGAATGAGGCCGCGATCGTCCTTCAGGACCAGATTCTTGAGGAGCGCGCGCTGATCTCGGAGGAGGGAAATGTGTATCTTCCCTATGAGCTCGTGCGGGAGTCCCTGAACGAGCGCTTCTTCTGGGACGAGGAAAACGCTCAGGCGCTGTTCACGACCGCGGATCAGACATTTGAGATTCCTGTCGGAACCGCGTCATATACGATAATCGATGGGGCGCTGGCGGATGACCCTGCCTCAGAGGCTTCGTATGACAAGGTCATTTTCCTGAGAGGGAGTGACAATACGCTGTATCTGAGCATGGATTTTCTGGCACAGTATACGGACATTGCCTGTACTTATGACGCGGACACGAAGCATGTGTTTATACGGAACCAGTGGGGCAGCACCCTGACGGCAGAGTCGACAAAGGAGGCCGCGGTAAGGTACAGGGGCGGGATCAAGAGCCCCATCGTTGCAGACCTTCTCAAGGGCGACCAGGTTATCGTGCTGGAGGAGGAAGACCACTGGCTGAAGGTCCTGACCCAGGATGGCTTCATCGGCTGGGTAAAGGCGAACCGGATGACGGAACCGGTGACATCCGACCAGAAGAACGAGGGCTTTACACCTGTGGAGTATCCCTCCATCACCATGGACGGGAAGGTTGCGCTGGTCTGGCATATGATCTCGAACCAGGACGACAACAAGGCATTTTCACAGGCAACGGAGTCCATGTCCGGCATCAATGTGATCAGTCCGACCTGGTTCTCGCTCGCTGACAATGATGGAAACGTGGAGTCGAGGGGATCGAAGACCTATGTGGACGAGGCGCACCGCAAAGGGCTGCAGGTCTGGGGCCTGGTGGATGATTTCTCGCCGGATATGGATAATTCGGTGATGCTCGCTTCGACCTCAGCCAGGCGCAGCTGTATCAGCCAGCTGATCGGGTACGCGAAGACGCTGTCGATGGACGGGATCAATATCGATTTTGAGCATGTGGATCCGGGCGATGCGTACACTTACACGGAATTTATCCGGGAGCTGTCTATCGCGTGCAGACGCGCCGGCATCGTGCTCAGTGTGGATACTTACCCGCCGTATGAGTTCAACGCTTACCTGAACCGGAAGGAGATCGCCGAGGTCAGTGACTACCTGATCAATATGGGATACGACGAGCATTATGTCGGGTCGGATCCCGGATCGGTCGCGTCCTTTGGATATGAGGAGGGCGCCATTACGAACCTGCTGCTGATGGGTGTCCCTTCTGACAAGCTCATCAGCGCGATCCCCTTCTATACGAGGATCTGGTATACCTCGATGGACGACGAGGGAAATACGCACATCAACAGCGAGGAGCTCACGATGAACTCGGTTTCGGCCACGCTGGACTCGTGGAACCTGACACCGGACTGGGATCCGGTGACGGCACAGAACTATGTGGGGTGGTATACCGATGACGGCGTCCTGTGTGAGATCTGGATTGAGGACGCGGACTCCCTTCAGCGCAAGGCCCTGCTTGTCAGTTCAAATGACCTTGCCGGGTGCGCCATATGGGTGCTTGGCTTCCAGAACGACAGCGTCTGGGACGTGATAGAAGAGAATATATCACTTTCGAAAGAGGAGGCTGCCGCAAAGATCGGGGTGCTGAAGGAACAGGACCTGCAGGCGGTGATGGAAAACGTGGAGAGCAGCACGGAATCCGAGCCGGCGCAGCAGGCGGCGGGATAAGAAGCGGTTCAGAGTTCGGCCTCCTTCATGGACAGCAGCAGAAGTTCCATGGTCAGGTCGAAGTTCACGTTTGCCCGCAGGCGGAGGCCTGCCCTGCGGACACTGTCGAAAACCTGCTGGATGCTCTCATAGGACATGCGTTCAGAGGCGCTGCCAATCTGAGCCAGATGCTCCTGAAACAGAACGCCCTCCGGATCCCTGGAGGCCTTGAAGTACAGGATATCGCGCACCCAGCGCTCAAACAGCTCCAGGACAGTGTCCGCCTGCAGTTTCCAGGCCTGAAGGTCCTTCACGGCTAGTCGGATCCGGGGCAGGTCCCAGGCTCTGACATGGAGCAGGATATCCTCCGCGCACTGTAAAAGAAGCGGGTCATATTCGGTCTGCCCTGCTGCAAGCTCTACCATCTGGCAGCGGGATCGCACGGTTTCGAGCATCGCGTCCGCGGACTTCGTAAGCAGGAGAATCACGACATATTCCGGCGGCTCCTCCAGCGTCTTGAGAAGCGCATTCTGCGCCTCAGAGCGCATGAGATGGGCGTCGGGAACAATATAGATCTTCCGCGCGCTGTCATAGGGGCGGATGGAAACATCCGCGACCAGGGAACGGGCTTCGTCCACAGAGAAGGTCTTTGCCTTCTCATGGGTCCAGACCCGGATGTCGGGATGGTTCCCGTCCATGGCCTGACGGCAGCTCCGGCACTGCATGCAGGCATCGGCTGTGCCGGCGGGGCGCTGTGTGCACTGCAAAGCCGCGGCAAATGCCAGTGCCAGGGTCTGCATGTCGGAGGAGGACGGACCGCAGAACAGCCATGCGTGGCTGACGCGGTCTGCAAGAATCGCGCGCTGCAGAACCGCTGCCGCGCGTTTCTGGCTTGTGATCTGGTCAAATGCGCCCATTGTTTTTTCCTTTCACCAGTCCGGAAACACCTGAACTCTGCCTTGCGAAACCGGAGAAAAAGACAGGCAGATTCGGAATGATATTTACATGGTGAGCTGGATATCGCGGATATAGGCCGCGATTTCACCAAAGCAGAGTTCTCTGGTGCCGTCATTGCGGAAGCGTTTCCGGATGCCGGCCTCCCGGAGTTTTTCCTCGGAGAAGTC